>CANRML010000065.1 GCA_947631725.1 uncultured Clostridia bacterium | reverse complement strand
TTTTTTATGAATCAGATTTTAGCAAATGTAAAAATCGAATTAGAAAAAGAAAAGAAATACTATTTTAAATATTTCTTTATTTTTTCTATTAGTATCCTTGCTTTACTTTTTGCCTTTTTTATATTTACATTATATCGTTCTGGTTTAGATAATAGATTGAGTAAACAATTAAAATATAATTATGAAACAATGCAATTATATGCATCTAGTAATTCTAATTCTTATACAAATTTGGAAAATAGTAATTATTACACTAAAAAATTTATTATTGGTAAAATTGAAATTCCTTCATTAGAAATTTCTTATCCTATTTTTTCTATGTTAGATGATGAATCTTTAAAAATATCACCTTGCATTTTTTATGGAAAAATGCCACCTGAAAATGGAAATTTATGTATTGCTGGTCATAATTATAATAATTCAGAATTTTTTAGTTCTATTGAACAACTAAAAAAAGGAGATATAATTAATATTTATGATATGAATAATCATAAATATTCTTATTCTGTTTTTAACAACTATGAAGTAAAAACAGATGATTTATCTCCTATATATTCTATTTATTTTATGCACGAGTTAACTCTCGTTACTTGTAATAATTTTAATAATCAGCGTATTATTATTAAAGCATCATATTAAACGTTTTTCCAAAACCACTCTAAGCTATCATCAATAGTTTTCTTTCCTTTTTCTCTTGCTTCGATATCGTCTACCCATAAATATCCAAAAAATGATATTCCAACAAAAATAAAATCTACTGCTAAACAAGTTGATAATGTTCCTGTTAAATTTCTAAATTCTTCTTGTAGAGTAAACAATTGTGCACCATGAATTATTAATAAAATTAATGATGCAAATAATGGTATTGCTGCTATATAACTTTTCTTTAGTTCTTGTGATAGGAAAAGTAATAAAATAATTGCAGTTAAAAGTAAAATAAGTGTTAATGGATTTGCTATATTAAAAACATACATGATAGTGTTTCCCCTTTCTCTTTTGTTACAAATATATAATAGCACTTATTAGCTAAATATTCAAGCATTTGACTTTTACATTTTGGTTACAGTTTTGTTTCAATGCTGTTACATTATTGTAATTTTCTTTCTATTAGTTTAGCAATTTCTCCGTGCTTTTTTGGTAATATATTCTTGATTTTCTCCTTCAATCATAACTCTTACAAGTGGTTCTGTGCCAGATGGCCTAATTAATACTCTGCCATTTCCTGCAAATTCTTCTTCCAATCTATTAATTGCTTCTTTTATTTCTTCGTCTTTTTCATAGTCATATTTTTTATCTGTTGTTACCTTAGCATTTACTAATACTTGTGGATATAGAGTTACAATTTTTGCTACTTCTGATGCAGGCTTATTTGCTTCTAAAATAGCTTGGATTAACATTATTGATGTTAATATTCCATCTCCTGTTGGATTATAGTCTAACAAAATAATATGTCCTGATTGTTCTCCCCCTAAACTATGTCCACCTTTTTGCATTTCTTCTAGTACATATCTATCTCCAACCTTTGTTTGCAATAAATTTAATCCATTTTCTTTTGCAAATTTATGTAGTCCAAGGTTACTCATTACTGTAGCAACAATTGTATCATTAGCAAGTTTGCCTTGTTTTTTTAGATATTGAGAAATGATAGCCATTATTTTATCCCCATCAATTTCTTCACCATTTTCATCAACAGCTAAACATCTATCTCCATCTCCATCATATGCAAATCCCATGCTTAATCTATTTTCGATAACATATTTTTTTAGCATTTCTAAATGTGTTGATCCACAATTCTCATTTATATTAATTCCTGTTGGTGCATTATTGATAATTTGATATTGAATTCCTAATGCTGTAAATACCTTTTCTGCTACTTTATATGTAGCACCATTTGCTGTGTCTAATCCAATAACAAAATCTATTCTATTAAGTGATTCTATTTTATTATCAAAATTTTTTCTAAAGAAATAAACATACTCATCTAATAAGTCTTCTCTATACTCTGACACTCCTATTTTGTCATTTGTAGCTATTAACTCTTGCATTTTGTCAGATTCCATAACTTCTTCAATTTCTTCTTCTAAACTGTCTGGAATTTTAGTTCCTTTATTACTAAAAAATTTTATACCATTAAAGTCATATGTATTATGTGATGCAGAAATTACTACACTAGCATCTGCTTTTAATTTTCTAGTTAAATATGCAACAGCTGGAGTTGGTATAACTCCTAATAGCTTTACATTTGCTCCATAACTTAAAAATCCAGCTACCATAGCACTTTCAATCAATGTTCCTGAAAGTCTTGTATCTCTTCCTATTAAAATTGTTGGTATATGATTTGTATGTTTTGAAAATACATATCCAGCTGCTTTTGCAACTTTATATACTAACTCTGGTGTCAATTCTGTATTTGCAATTCTTCTAATACCATCTGTTCCAAAATATTTTCTCATTTTTATTCCTTCCTAACTAAAATTAACGTTGAAAATACTTTTTCAACATCAATTTGATACCCATTTGATCATTTTTATATCATTATATTTTTTTAATACTTCTCTATATTTTTGATATTCTTCTTCCCATAGTTCTGTTGGTACTTTATCAAATGCATTAAATATTTTTTCAGCCTCAGCTAAATAAATTACTTGTTCTTGTGGTGACATATTTTGATATTGTTTAGCAAATCTATATAATTTATCTAACATTTGGTTAGCATCAATAAATCCCCAAAAGTCTTTCACTTTCATCCCTGCTAATTTGATTTGCATTACAGCAAAGGCTACTAATGCAAAAACTATAAAACTTAATAAATATATCATCAGTAAAATTGCTGACATTTTTTTACACCTCTTATATCAGTTTTTTTGCCATTTTTCATATTCTGCTTTTATTTTATTGGCTACTTCATTTGGTGTTAAGTTGGTTGTATCAATTACAAAGTCGTAATTTGACATGTCATCTTTTCTTACGTGGTACACTTGCCAATATCGTTCATTTTCTAAGTTATATCTCTCTATCATATCTGCCTTTTGTTCTTCAATAGTTGCAAAGCTTTCTGTTCCTTTACGTTCTAAATCTTCAAATGCCCTTTTTGCAGCTACATCAATGTCTACTTTTAAATATACTTTAAAAGATTCTGGGACAGCATACCAGCCTAATCTTGCATCAATGATAAAATTGTCGTTCACTTTTGCATATTCTGCCGCACTTTTTTCGATTTGTATATCAATTTCAGGATGGTCTGCAATATATTTGTTAAAACTTGTTATATCTAATCCCATTTCTTTTGCTAATTTTCTAGCATATTCTCCATTACGATATATTCCATATCCTAGGTCTTGCATTAATATTTTTGATACTGTCCCTTTTCCTGCTGCTAAATCACCTGCTAAGGAAATAATATTTTTTTTCATTTTGTTTCATCCTTTTCTGAATCATTTTGTTTTTCTTCATTTTCTCTTACTATTGTTACTTTTCCTTCTGCTATTTCATCTGCTGCCAATGTTACATTTGATTCCTCTTTTTTGTCTGTTAAAGGTTCTGCACCTTCTGATAATTGTCTTGCTCTTTTTGATGTTGCAATTACTAATTCATAACGATTTTCTGATTTTTTTAATAAATCATTTACTGTTGGTTTTACCATCATTTTTAATTACCTACCTTTTTATTTTTCTTCTTTTTCCTCATCTATCACATTTGTTATTCCTGTAATATCTTTATCTACTCTACCTGCAACTGTTTCAGGTTGAACAGCTGAAAGTATTATATGTCCAGAATCCATAATTAGAACTGCTCTTGTTCTTCTACCATATGTTGCATCAACTGCTGTTTTATTATCTTTTGCTTCTTGCACCATCCTTTTTATTGGCGCTGATTCTGGGCTAACAATCGCCACTATTCTTTCTGCAGAAACAATATTTCCAAATCCAATATTTACTAATTGCATTTTCTTTCCTCCTATTCGATATTTTGTATTTGCTCTCTAATGTTCTCTAATTCTGTTTTAATGTCAACAACATTGTTAATAATCTCTAGTTTATTTGCTTTTGAACCTATTGTATTTGTTTCCCTGTTCATCTCTTGAATTATAAAGTCTAATTTTTTCCCGATTGCTAATTTATTATCATTATTAATAAATTTTTTAAATTGTGCCATATGACTTTTTAGTCTTGTTAATTCTTCTTCAATTGAGCATTTATCAGCAAAAATAACTACTTCTTGTGCAATCCTATTTTTGTCAACTTCTTCTGTTTTTAATATATCTTGTATCCTTTTTTCTAATTTTACTACATATTCTTCAATAAGTCCAGTAGAAGTTGAAGATATTTCTACTACTTTTCCTTGTATATTGTCTATTCTATTTATTAAGTCTTCTGCTATTTTATTTCCTTCAAAAGTTCTCATTTCTATTAATTTTTCTAGTGCTTCATTTGTTACTTGCAAAATATCTTCTTTTATTGTTTCATCATCTTGCTTTGATGTAATATTTAAAACATCTGGTAATTTTGCAATATCTATAACATTAATATCTTGTGATAAGTTGTTTTCTTTTGCAAGGTCTTGTAATTGTTTAATATATAATTGAGCAATTTCTTTGTTTATAGTAATTTCTTCATCTTGTGCTATGTGATCATAAAATGTAATATAAACTTCTATTTTTCCTCTGTTGATTTTTGAAGCAATTACCTTTTTTATTTCTTCTTCTAAATAGGTAAATTGTTTTGGCATTTTTATTGAAATATCTAAATATCTATGATTTACACTTTTTATTTCAATCTGATATTCTCTTTCATTTTTTATTAAATGGCTTTTGCCAAAACCTGTCATACTCTTAATCATATTATTCTCCTTTTTCTACTTCTTTAGCCACTTTTTTCTTTGTATTTGTTGATTTTTTTGCTGGTGCTTTTTTAGTATTAGAACCCTTTTTTGCTGTAGTAGTAGATTTCTTTGTTTTAGTTTCTTTTTGTTCTAACTCTTTTTTATCTGCTTTTTCTTTACTAGTTGTTGAAGCTTTTTTATTAGTTGATTTTGAACTTGAGCTTTTCTTAGTTGCTGTTTTATTGGTTGTTGTTTTATTAGTTGTTGCTGTTTTGCTTTTTGTCGTTTTCTTTTTTGTCTGTTTACTTTTTGTTTTTTCTCCTTCAGTTATTTCTTTATTTACAACATCATTATCTTTTACCTTTTTACTTGCCTCTTTTTTTATTGGTTCTTCTTTTTGAACTATTTCTTTTACATCACTTAAATCATTTAATAATTGTTTTCTTCCTTTTGTATATATGATTATAGCTTTTAGTGTGCAATAACTAGCAAAAATATATGCACTTGCTCCTAAATATATTGAGAAATCAAATCCATATTTTTTTACAATATATTGGATAGATAGAGAGTGAATTGATAAAACAAAACATTCAATTGCTGTTAGTACTCTTGTCCCCTTGTCTTGTTTATATGCTTTTTCTGTGAAAAAAATACCTGCTAACATAAAAATTCCTGCAAAAACCTGAATATCTTTTTCTAATCTTTCCATTGCCATCCCTGCTTTTGCTAATATTAACAAGTTAAAATATATCATTGCAACAATTGCAAATAAAATGTTATAGAAAATTTCATTTGTTGTTTCTTGAGATATTTTATTCGTGTTTTTCGTTTTTTTATCTTTTAAATCTAGTGTTATTAGTTGTTTTTCTGTTTCTTTTTTTTCTACAGTTTGCACTTAAAATTCCTCCTATTTTTCAAATTCATATATAATATTACTTAATACATTTAATGCTACTGTTTCTGTTCTTAATATTCTATTTCCTAATGTAATAACTTTTGCACCACTATCTTTTAGTTGTTCTACCTCTTTATGTTCTAGGCCTCCTTCTGGTCCAATAACAACACCTATTTTTATTTTTTTGTTTTGTTCTTTTAATAATTGTAATTCTGTTTTTAGTGTATTATTTTTTTCTTCTTCATATGCTACTAGGATGCTATCATATTCTGGTATGATATTACATATATCTAATATCTTTATACTATTTTTGATTTTGGGTATTCTACTTCTGCCTGATTGTTTACTTGCTACTTCTGCAATTGTTTGCCATCTAGCAAGCTTTTTGTCTTGATTTTTTAATTGTGCAACACATCTTGCCATTTCTACTGGATATATGTCATATACACCTAATTCTACTGATTTTTGAATAACTAATTCCATTTTATCGCTTTTGGGTAATCCTTGAAATATACTAACTTCAATATTTGGCTCTACGTTATTTTGTTCATATTTTATAATTTCACAAGTAATTTTTTCTTCTGACATATTTTTTATTTTTGTTATACAATCTTTTTGATTGTCTTTTATACATATATGTAATGTGTCTCCTATTTTCTTTCTTAATACATTTTTTATATGATTAATATCTTTTCCTTGTATTGTTATTATTTCGTTATTTACTTGCTCATTATTAACAAAAAATTTGGGCATAGTTTTCTCCTTTTAACAGTATGGATAAATTATATCATTATTTTATATTTTTTTCAAGTATTTTTGCTTTTGTGATATAATAAAAGGAGACATTTTTTTGTCTCCTATCATTTTAATAATTTTCTGCTTTTATTTCAAAATATGCTTTTGGATGTGAACATACTGGACAAATTTCTGGTGCTGATTTTCCAATTACGATATGTCCGCAGTTTCTACATTTCCAAATTCTATCTCCATCTTTGCTAAATACTAAACCATTTTCTACATTTTCAATTAGTTTTTTGTATCTTTCTTCATGTTCTTTTTCAATTTTTGCAACTTCTGAGAATAAAAATGCTATATGATCAAATCCTTCTTCTTTTGCTTCTTTTGCCATCCTATCATACATATCTGTCCACTCATAGTTTTCTCCATCTGCTGCTGCTTGTAAGTTTTCTAATGTTGATTTTATTTCTCCACCTTGTAATAATTTAAACCACATTTTTGCATGTTCTTTTTCATTGTCTGCTGTTTCTTGGAATATAGCAGCAATTTGTTCATATCCTTCTTTTTTTGCTTTACTTGCAAAATATGTGTATTTATTTCTTGCTTGTGATTCTCCTGCAAATGCCTCCATTAAATTTTTTTCTGTTTTTGAACCTTTTAATTCCATTTATAT
>CANRML010000064.1 GCA_947631725.1 uncultured Clostridia bacterium | reverse complement strand
AGTTCACTAAATTTGAGAAAAATATTATTTAAAATATATTGTTTTTCTCTAGTTAGACACTCAACTACGTGAAGGCGTTGTCTAGTCAAACGTTGTAAAGCCAAAAAAGTAGAAGCATTAAATGGTTTAGAAATAATTTTGCCAACACGAGCATAGTCACAAATAACTCTAGCATCAAGAGGATCTGTTTTATCAAGACAGACAAAGGATTCTCTGTATGCAGCAATTACTTTAGGATTCAAGCAATATACTAAAGGTTTAAATTCGGCAAGTTCAATAGAAGAAGCAAGTACGCAACATAGATGGAAACTATAAAAAGAAGTTGATTCCATATCAAAAATAACATACTTGAAATTGTTTTGTTTGATACAATTAGAAACATTGTTAATCAAAACATTTGAACCTGGCTGATTATTAGAGAAAGAAAAAGACAAAAATTTAGTACCAAAAAAATCCATAGCAAAAGCGTAATTAGAGTTAGAGCTAACATCAATACCAACAAAAAGAGTTGATTGAAGTTTATCTTTATCCAAATAAATCACCACCTTTCAATTCTTAAAATATATAAAATAGTAAAGGATTTGTCTCTAGCAATTAGCACATCAACAACCTCGCACAAATCAGAACTAAGCAAGAAGATAAAAGCCATCTGCTACTGATGTATCTTCAAGCTTGAACAACATCTGGGTCTGAAGTTAATACTAAAAGTAGAGAAACAGTCTATAAAATGAAGTCACCAATAATGGTGCAACATGGAGAGAAAGAATACACCTTTAACTAGATTTATACAATAAGATTATACCATATTATGTAAATACAAACCCTTTACTACTTTACATTAAATTTTCTTTTACAATCATTAATTTAATGTAATTAAAAAAATATAAAAATGATTGTAAATATATTATACGAGGAGATAAAATATGAGCAATGTAAAATGGACCAAAGAACAGCAAGATGCAATTTATGAAAAAGGTTCTAATATATTAGTTGCAGCAGCAGCACGGAAGTGGAAAGACAGCTGTTTTAGTTGAAAGAATTATCAATAAAATAATTAACGAAAAAGTAGATATTAACAAAATCTTAGTAGTTACATTTACAAATGCAGCAGCTGCAGAAATGAGACAAAGAATATTAGATGCAATTTATGAAAAATTAGAAGAAAATCCAGAAGATGAGCATTTGCGGAAAACAAATGACTCTATTAAATATATCTAATATATGTACAATAGATTCTTTTTGTTTAGAAATAGTAAAAAATCATTTCTATGAATTAGATAATGTATCACCTAATTTTAGAATTGCTGATAGTACAGAAATAGAAATTCTAAAAGAAGAAATATTAGAAGAAATGTTTGAAGAAAAATATCAAGAAGAAGAAGAAAATTTTTTAGATTTAATTCGTACATATACTGGATACAAAGATGATACACCATTAAAGGATTTAGTTAGAAAAATTCATAATTATATTTCTTCAACACCATTTCCCAAACAATGGCTAAATGATGCAGTAGAGATGTTTAATTTAAAAGAACAAGACTTAATGGATAAAGGATTTGAACAAACAATATGGGGAAAAGAGCTATTGCTAGAATTAAATGAAGAAATAGAAGATGACATAATGGTATTAGAAGATGCTAAAAAATTATTAATAGGTAATCCTGATTTAGAAAAATATTTGCAAACTTTGCAAAGTGATATTAATCAAATGCAACAATTGCAAAAAAACTTATTTACTTGGGATTTAGCATATGAAAATTCACAAAATATTACCTTTATTATATGGCCTAGAAAAATGAATTTCATATCACAAGCTAAAGATGAAGCAAAAGCAATTCGAGATGTTGTAAAAGATAAATTTAATAAAAAAATAAACAAGCTATTAGTTGTAAATTCAAAACAAGCTTGTCAAGATATATACGATATGTATAAAATATTAAAAAAATTAGAAAATTTAATTTTAGAGTTTGATGAGAAATTTTCTAAAGCAAAGAGAGAACAAAATATTGTAGATTTTTCAGATATAGAGCATTTTGCTTTGCAAATTTTTCAAAATAAAGAAATTTGTAAAATATATGCAGAAAAATTTGAAGAAATTGCAATAGATGAATATCAAGATAGCAATAAAGTGCAAGAATGCATTTTAACAGCAATATCTAGAGAAAACAATATGTTTATGGTAGGAGATATAAAGCAAAGTATATATAAATTCAGACAAGCAATGCCAGAACTATTTTTAGAAAAATACAAAAAATATGAAAAAGTTGGAAAAAAAGATTCAATAGGTACAAAAATTCAACTATTTAAAAATTTTAGAAGTAGGAGTAATGTCTTAGATTTTACCAATATTATTTTTGAAAATATTATGAGTGAAACCTTAGGAGATGTTGAATACACAGAAGAAGAATATCTAAATTTAGGTGCAACGGATTATGAAGAAAATAGCCAAAATTTAAAAACTGAAATTGATATTATTCAAACAACAGGAGGAAAAGAGATAGCAGAAGAATTTGAAGATGAAGATGATGACGAAGATTATGAATTAGCAGAACAAGAATATTTAGAAGACATTGATATAGAGGCAAGGCATATTGCAAATAAAATTGAAGAATTGATAAAATCAAAATATCAAATATATGACAGAAAAAGAAAAAGTTTTAGAGATATATCTCCAAAAGATATTGTTATTTTACTTCGCTCTACAAAAGACAAAGCACAAATTTATGAGCAAGAACTAATCAAAAAAAATTTACCTGTTTTTTCAGATAGTACACAAGATTATTTAGAAACTATAGAAATTCAAACTATAATGAACTTATTAAAAATTATTGACAATCCAGTACAAGATATTCCTCTAGTAACGGTATTACGTTCTCCTATTGCCGGATTTTCAGATGACGAGTTAGTAGAAATTAGATTAAGTGATAAAAATGCTAATTTTTATGAGTGTATGCAAAAAGCAAAAATCAATGTAGGCCCAAAATTAAAAGAAAAAATAGAAGACTTTTTAAAGCAATTAGCTAAATGGAGAAAACAAATAGAATATCTTGCATTAGATGAATTTATTTGGAAGATATATGTTGACACAGGATATTATAATTATGTAGGACTTATGACAAATGGAATTCAAAGACAAGCAAATTTAGAAATTTTATTTGAGAGAGCAAAACAATACGAATCAGCAAGTTTCAAAGGCTTATATAATTTTATAAATTTCATGGAAAGATTAAAAGTATCAAATGGAGATATGGGTGCAGCTAAAATGATAGGAGAAAATGATGATGCTATACGTATTATGAGTATTCATAAAAGCAAAGGATTGGAATTTCCAGTTGTATTTTTAGCAAATGCAAATAAACAATTTAATAAACAAGATATTTATAGAGATAGTGTACTATTACATCAAAAATATGGTATTGGTGCAAAATATATGGATTATCAAATGCAAATTAGATATGATACATTAGCAAGACAAGCAGTAAGAAATAGGATAGAAGTTGAAAGTCTTGCAGAAGAAATGCGTATATTATATGTTGCACTAACCAGAGCAAAAGAAAAAATATATATTACATTAGCAGAAAAAGATATTATAAAAAAGCTAGAAGAATTACAAAAGCAAGTATCTATTTATAAACTAAATGATGGAAAAATAAATCCAATTTTATTAAAGAAATGTAAATCATATTTTGAGTGGATATGGCTAGTGTATTTATATAATAAAGATAAAATGAAGGATATGATAAACTATAAAATTTTTGAAAAAAATGATTTGGAGGATATATTAAAACAAAATAATCAAGTCCAAGAAAAAATTGATTTAGAAAAAGAGGTTGGATTATCTAAATACACATCAGATGAAACACTTGCTAAAGATTTGAAAAATCAAATTGAGTATAAATATTCGTATATTGATACAATAAGTTTACCTACAAAGATGTCAGTTAGTGAAATAAAAAAGAAAAATGTAGAAGAAAACAATTTAGAAATTACTTTGAAAAAGCCAGAATTTTTAAATAATGAGGTTGAACATGAATTTTCAGGAGCACAAAAAGGAACTTTAACGCATCTTTGCATGCAAAAACTAGATATAAGTAAATCATATAATCTAGAAAGCTTAAATGAATTTTTAAATGATTTAAAAGAAAATAATATAATTTCACAAAAAGAAAAAGAAGTAATAAATGTTCAAAAATTATATAATTTCACACAGTCAGATATTTGGAAGGAATTGCAAACTGCAAAATTGGTAGAAAGAGAAAAGCCATTTTATATGCAAATTCCAGCAAAAGAAATATATCAAGAAGCAGTAGAAGGAAATATTTTAGTACAAGGAATGATTGATTTATATTATATAAATCAAAATAATGAACTAGTTTTATTAGATTATAAAACAGACTATGTAAAAGATATAAATGAACTTATAGAAAAATATAAAATTCAATTAGATATATACAGGAGAGCTTTAGAAGAAAGTTTACAAAGAAAAGTAGATAAAGTATATATTTATTCAACATATTTTGACAGATTATGTAAAATATGATATAATGCATATATAAATTTTGAAAAAGGAATGATATCAAAATGGATAGATTAAAAATGATTTTACTATATTCAGTTGGATTAGTAGCATTTATTATATTTTCAAACTTTATTATAAATGTTAATTTAGAATCAAGTTATCAAAAATTAGGTAGAAAAGATAATCTAAGCCAGATTACTATTTACCAAGCAGAAGCTACTATCGTAAATGGTAGAATAAAGGGAACAATAGAAAACCCAGAAGAAAAGCCATTAGATGCAAAATATTTAAGATTTGATTTTTACTCACCAAGAGATGTATTAATGGGTACAAAATACATTGATATTTCTGATCTAGAAGTTAATCAAAAGAAACCACTAGAAATGTATTTTAAATTAGAAAATGTAGATTATTTTAACATTAGTTTAGTAAATGAAAAAGAAGAAAGTGAAATTGAATTATTACCCAAAGATTTAACACAACAAGAAATTTTAGTAGCAACAATATTTACTTTACTGATATTCTGGTAATGAAAAAGACGGACCACGTGTGGTCCGTTTTAGTTTAGATATAGATTGTTTTGTAATTTGTATAGATTACCATACCAGGTTTACTACCAGAAGGTTTTTTAACATATTTGACTTGACAATAATCAACAGGTACATTAGAAGAATTTTTTGCTTTACTATGCATAGCAGCAAGTTTAGCAACTTTAGAAATCAATGTATCAGAAATATTGTTTAAGTCATTGACATTTTTTAATTGTAATATAGTATGACTACCATGAAAATCCTTAGTATGAAACCAAATATCAAATTTATGTGCATATTTTAATGTTAAATAATCATTTTCTTTATTATTTCTACCAATTAAAACAGTATATCCGTCAATAGTGTATTTTATAGGATTAAATGATACATTTTTATTTTTTGTTAATTTTGATTTCTTTAAATTTTTAATAGAAGTTTTATCTTTATTACCTAAGTCTTGAAAAATTGAACTTTCAGAAATTTCATCAAAAATTTCATAAATTTCTTCAATAGAAGAGGTATTTTCAAGTTCATATACAACACTTTGAAGGTAATCTAAATCTTTTTCTGTATCTTCTTTTTGTTTTCCAACAATTTCTAACGCATTTTTTAATTTATTATATTTTTTAAAATAATGTTTTGCATTAGTATTTAAATTATATCTACTATCTAAAGGAATTGATATATTTTCATTAGTATAATAATTGAAAACAGTTATTTCTTTTTGCTTTTCCATATTATCAAATTGATATAAATTAGCTGTAATCAATTCACCATATATGCGATACAATTCCATATTTTCGCATTGTTTTAATTTTTCTTCAATGTTACTTAATCTTTTACTATATTTTTTTAAAACACTTAAAATATATTTTAATAAGGTATTTCTTTCATTTTTTAAAGTAGATGTTTTTTCTTTTTCATAATAGAAATCATCAATAAAAAAGTTAAGTGAATATGGTTTATTTTGTGAAGGAGATGTATTTATCAAATAATAATCTTGTTTATTAGAATTTTCTTTTTCTATTGTTTTAAATGATAGGTAAGATGTATCTAATGAAGAAATTATATTACATATATATTCATATATTATTCTTAAAATTTCTTTACTACTTAAATTTGATATTTCTTCTATATTTTCAATTATAGCTTGTATAAAGCTTTTACTAATACCATTAAAGGTTGAAAAAATCAATTCTGGAATTGATGTATTTTCAGATGTTTTGCAAAGTAGAGAATAAAAATCTTCAAAAGATGTAATTTCTAGCAAATTAGCTTTTTCTGTTTTAGGAAAAATATATCTTGTATGTGGTAATAAATCTCGAAATTCTTCATTATTTTGTTTTATATGGCGCATGCTATCTATTATTATTTGCTGTTCATCTAATAAGATAATATTACTATGTTTTCCCATCAATTCAATAATTAGCTTTTTTGATATTATATCATCTACATCATCAAAGCCCTCAAATTCCATTATGATAACTCTTTCTAAATCTATGGTAAAAATATTTTTTAAATGTAAGCCTAATAAATTTTTTCGTAATACCATACAAAAATTAGGCGCAACTTGAGGATTAAGGCTTGAACGTGTTGTGAGATTTATCCTATAATTTGTTGCATCAATACATATATTTAAAAGATAGTTTTTACCATTTGTATACATCCCAATATTTATTGTATTTTTATTTGGTTGAAATATTTTATCTATTCTTGCACCTGATAAATTAGATAATTCAGAGCAGATAGCTTTTGTTACAATTCCATCAAAAGCCATATGTTAACAATCCTTTCTAAATAAACTATATTAGTGCTATTTTACAACTTTTTATATATTTTTTCAAGTGTATATTACAATCAAAAGTTATTGCAAAAGGGAGATAAATATGCTAAAATAGAAAAGTAATATAATATGCCAATATAGCTCAGTTGGTAGAGCAACAGATTCGTAACCTGTAGGTCGGGAGTTCGATTCTCCCTATTGGCTCCAAATAAAGAAAATTTATTATTATACACAATGAGAAAATATTTTATAGAAAAAATAATAGATGCTTTTATAGAACTATGAATCCTATAAAAGCATCTTATATTTGGTGCCGGTGGTGGGACTCGAACCCACACGCCATTGCTGACAACAGATTTTGAGTCT
>CANRML010000063.1 GCA_947631725.1 uncultured Clostridia bacterium | reverse complement strand
ATAATAGAGATTTTGGAAAAAAATATGCAAAATTTTATTATTATACATTATATTTTTATGATACAAATTCACATATTTTATATGTATTACATTGTAACTAAAAAGTCAAAAGGTTATCAATAGTAGCTTTTTTCAAAATAATGATTTCTCTTTGCTTTATTTATCCATATCTTTAGCTTTTATTTCAACTAGGGTACAAATTGTATCCCTGTTGTTATTTAGTTTTTATCTATAATTTTAAGCTTTTTTAGCAAAGAATTCCCTATCTTTACTACTACTCGTAAATGTAGAAAATCAAAGCTCTATAACCAGCTATATATCAACATTTTTTCATTTTCCAAAGTAGAAATTTCTTTCAAGTAAAAAAATATCAATTTTCCCTACTTTTTTGTATCGTAAAATTATAAATTATTTGAATTCAAATTGTTATCCTAACTTAAGGAAACAGTAAAGTAGAAGTTACGACCTAGTCTGTTTTTTGTGAAAAAAAAGTATGTGTAGTTACGATACACATACAAGTAAATGCAATTCACAACCCAAATCAAATACATTTATTTTGTACTTAAATAATAACATATTTTCTTTTATTCGTCAAATCAAAAATATGTATCAAGTACATTTTTATCTAATATACTTTTCTATTGAATTATATTCATCTCCACTTATTTTATATATTCCATTATATGGTTGTTCTATGTAGTAATTATTATTTCTTATATACACAAATATTATAGATGTACCCATCTCTTCAAAATTAAATTTTATTGTTATTATATTTTCTGTATTAACTGGAAAATCATTTATGCTTTCTTGTTTTGTATTTCTTCCTTTTCCACTATTAGTTAAAATATAAATAATGTCTTGTATTTCTTTATCATCTGCAATTTCTTTTTGATTTGTTTGTGTTTCTATATTTATACTTTTTAGTTTTCCTTGTTCTGGCAGGTTTAGTTCATAATTTTTTTTATTTGAAACAATTGAAATAAAAGTTATAAAAAATAATAAAATTAAGAATATAATTATTGTTATTTTCGTTTCTTTCTTCATAACTTGACTCCTATCATAATTCAATGTAAAATTCTATATATTCATTATCATTTTTTACCTTAATTGTACCACCATGCAATTCTATTATTTCCTTAGTAATTGCTAATCCTAATCCGGTTCCCCCTGTACTACTTGTTCTTGCTTCATCTGTTCTATAGAATTTATCAAATATCTTTTCCAATTTATATTTTGGAATTTTATCACCTTTATTTTTAAATATTATATTTATTTTTCCTTCTTTTTGCAATATTTCAATTTCTATATCAGTGTTTTTATAACTATAGCTAATTGCATTTTTTATCAAGTTTCCAAATGCTCGTGCTAACTTATCTCCATCTCCTAAAAAATATATGTGCTTTGGTTTATTCACAATACAATTCAATCCATTTTCTTGTAGCATTGGATAAAATTCGTCTATCAATTGCTCCATTAAAAACGATAAATCTATTTTACTTTTATTTATAGGAATTTCTTGCAAATTATATCTAGTTATTTCAAAAAATTGATTTGTAAGTTCTTCTAATCTAATTGATTTATCTAAAGCTATTTTTATATACTTTTCTTGCATATTTTTAGAAATTTCTTTTTCTTGTGTTAATAAGCTTAAATATCCTATTACAGAAGTTAGTGGTGTTTTCAAGTCATGAGCCATATACATGATTAAATCATTCTTTTTTTGCGTTTCTTCACTTGCTTTGTTTTTACTTGCTATTAAGTCTGCTCTTATGTTATTTAATCTATTTTCTAATACGATTAAATCATTTGATAATTTTATATCTTGTTCTGGGTTTTTTAATATTTTATCCATTGCTGATGTTATTTCTATTATGTTATTATTTGAATTTCTAATAACTATAAAAGTTACTGTTATTAAAATAATAAAATATGTTAAAAACATTATTATAGTTTTGTTTCCTATAAACCAATAATATAAATGTCCACTAAATTGAGCGGCATTTTCTGCAAGTATATCATTGAAAATCCCATCAACAAATACTTCTAGTATGATTATTGATATTATGCTATATAAAAGTATTTTCATAATACATTTTCGTGATAGACTATTTTTTAATTTTCTAAATTCTTTATTGTTCAATTTTATATCCCACTCCCCATACTGTTTTTATAAATTTAGGTTTTTTACTATCTTCTTTCAATTTTTCTCTTATTCTTCTTATATGTACCATCACTGTATTATTACTGTCTAAGTATTTTTCTTTCCATACTTTTTCGAATAATTCTTCTGAGCTTATAACATTTCCTCTCTTTCGTGCTAGATATAGTAATATTTCAAATTCTATTGGTGTTAATTCTATTTTCTGATTATATAACCTACAACTATGTTTATCTTGGTTTATCTCTAGTCCATTTATATAAATAATATTGTCTTCTTCTTTTTCATTATATTTTGTATATCTTCTATAAGCTGATTTCACTCTTGCAACAAGTTCTAAAGGATTAAATGGTTTTGTAATATAATCATCGGCTCCGAACAGAAAGTCCTTTTATTTTGTCTTTATCTTCAATTTTAGCAGTAAGCATTATTATAGGAAATTTTAGTTCTTTTGACCTTATATATTTACATATTTCAAATCCATCAATATCTTTTATCATTATATCTAAAATTGCAAAATCCAGTTTTTGATTATTTATACAATCTATTGCTGATTTTGCTTCATAAAACTTAAAAACATTATAGTTTTCATTTTTCATATATAACTCAATTAAATCTGCTATTTCTTTTTCATCATCTAATACTAAAATATTCATTTATTACCCTCTTTCTAATTATTTACATTTTAACATATAATACTTTTTATTTCTATTGTTTATACAAATTGTAAGAAAAAATTAAGATTTTGTTAAGCATTTCTTAAAACACTATTTTTTTAATTAATTTATACTAAAAATTAGTTAGGAGGTGCTTTATGAAAAAGAAAAATAAAAGAAAATTAAAGGTATCAAAATTTCTTTTTTTAATTATTTTCATAGTTTTTTCTATTTTTATTGTTAAAAAAATAGATTTTATAGATGAGCATTCAAATAATTTACATGAGATTTCCTTCTCTAAAAATACTGGTTATGATATTATAAAGCAAGAAAAAAATGATAATTATATACGGAGATGGTCAAAAAGAGGTTTTAGGCAAAGATGGATATTTTACTACTTTTACTACTGATAATCAGTATAAAAAAACATATATTGAATATAAACAAAATGGTAATGCTTCTTGGAGTAAAAAATCATATTGGAATGATTATATGGAAAATACAGGATGTGGAATTACGGCAATGGCAATAATTTTAAGTGGCTATGGAAAGGATGTTACTCCAGAAGATTTAAGAAATAAATATTATCCTGTTATTGATTATGAAACTTTAAATATAGAGTTTTCTAGATCTTATGACATACAGTCAAGTGGCTTTTTCTATGATTCTGTTCATTTATCAAAAGAATATATAAAGAAGCATTTATTGACTAATAGACCTGTTTTAATTTGTGTCTGGGACAAACCTAACAAAAATCGCTTTACAACTTCTTCTCATTATATGGTATTACTAGCATCTGACAATTACGATATGGTATATATTTCTAATCCTAATGGTGGTAAAAATGATAGTAAAAGTTCTGGATGGTATAAATATGAAGAAGTTGTACCCTATATTGCAAAAGCATTATTTATTGAAAGCTATAAATAAAGGCAGTAAAAACTGCCTTTGCTTTGTCTAATATAACTCATTTGCTTCTTGTTGGGTTATAATGTTTTGTTGAACAGAAAAATCAATTTGGTTTTTTCTTTCATTAGCATCTTCAACAGATTTTAAGTGGTCAATTAACTCCTTTTTTCCGTCTGGAATTGTGCCATCTAAATTATATAGATATTTACTGCTGTGTGTTGCCATAAAAATCCCAAATGCAGTTGCAAGTAGTATTAAGATTACAAATGTTATAATTATTACTGCTTTTTTATTGTTCATTTCCATTACCCCCTTTCATTTGTTTTATTTAATTTTTCGTTTAATTTATTTACTATAGACTTATCATATAAAATTTGTATTATAACTAATATTACATAAATGATAACATAAATTATAGAAGTTTCTGCAAAACTATTTTTTAAATTATCTATAAAGATTTCATTTACTGCGCCAATATTTTTTAATACTAAAGTTTTTACTATTGAGTAAATAAAATTAAATATAAAATTTCCAATTACAAATTCAAAAATATAAATGTAATATTTTTTTAATAATTCCATATTATATCATCCTTTCGTTTAGATAATTCATAACTTCTCTTATTTTTCTTCTTGAGACAAATTGTTCAGAATTATCATAAAATCTAACAACAATATTTCTATTTTTTCCTATATCAAAGTTTTTAACTTGCTTAATGTTTACTATACAGCTTTTAGATATTCTTAAAAAATTATTACTTCTCTTTTCAATTTCATACAATTTACTTTTTATTCTATATTCTTTTTCTTTTGTTTTGCAGAAATTATAGTTTCCATCACTGTAAAAGTACATTATATCATTAGTATTTATTTGTATCATATTATATCCATCAAAAACTACGATTTTTCTTTTGTCAAATTCTTCTATGTATGTAATTATATTTTCTAATTCTTTGTTTTTGTCAGATATTTCTATATTAACTTTAATTTCATCATCTTTTAGTTGATTATTTATCATTTTATTAATATGAATATTCATAAAAAATTTCATTCCTCTCTTATTACTTTAATTATATAATTTTATATATTGGCTGTCTATATATTTAAGATAAGAGGATCTATTTTTAGATAAAAGGATAAAAGCGGATGATTTTAGTTTCATCCGCTTTATTTTTTATTTTATTCTTAATGCTCTTAACGCATTTATAATGGAAATTATAGATACTCCTACATCTGCAAAAACAGCCTCCCACATTGTTGATATTCCAAATGTTGCTAATATTAAAATAATTATTTTTACAGAAATTGCAAATATGATATTTTCTTTAACTATTCTTAGTGTTTTTTTCGATACATGTATTGCCTTTAATATTTTTGATGGTTCATCTGTCATTATTACAACATCTGATGCTTCTATTGCACTATCTGCTCCTAGTCCACCCATTGCAATTCCTATATCTGAAATGGCAAGTGCTGGGCTATCATTTATTCCATCTCCTACAAATGCTATTTTTTGTGTTTTTGTTTTTAATAATTCTTCTAATTTTTCTACTTTTCCATCTGGTAATAATTCTGTATATACTTTGTTTACCCCTAGCCTTTTAGCAATATTTTCTCCTATATATTTTTTATCTCCTGTTAGCATAATGGTTTGTATATTTTTTTTGTTTAATTCCTCTATTGTTTTTTCAGCATCTTCTTTTATTTCATCTGCAATTAAGATATATCCTGAATATTTTCCATTTATTGCAACATATAATATTGTACCTATATCATTGTTTTTTGTAACTTTTATGTTGTTTTCTTGCATTAATTTTTCATTTCCAATTAAAATTTGTTTTCCTTCTATTTGAGCCTCTATTCCCAATCCTGATATTTCTTCTACTTTTTTTATTTTCTTTTCATCAATTTCCTTAGCATATTCTTCTTTTATGGATTTAGCTATTGGATGATTTGAATAATATTCTGCATATGCTACATTTTCTAATAATTCTTCTTTAGTTATCTCAATTGCATCTATTTTTTGTACCTTGAATACTCCTTTTGTTAATGTTCCTGTTTTGTCAAACACTACTGTTCCTACTTTTGCTAGTGCTTCTAGATAATTGCTACCTTTTACTAATATTCCTAACCTAGATGCTCCTCCTATTCCTCCAAAAAATCCTAGTGGTATTGATATTACTAATGCACATGGGCAAGATATAACTAGAAAAGATAGTGCTCTATATATCCAATCTACAAATATTGCATCTTTTATAAATAGTGGTGGAATTATTGCAAGTATCACTGCTATAGCTACAACTGTTGGGGTATAATATTTTGCAAATTTTGTAATGAAGTTTTCTGATTTTGATTTTTTGCTACTTGCATTTTCTACTAAATCTAATATTTTATTTACTGTTGATTCTCCATATTCTTTTGTTACTTTTATTTTAATTACTCCACTTATATTTATTGAACCACTTAAAATCTCTTCTCCTTTATGCAATTCTTGTGGTATAGCTTCCCCTGTTAGTGCTTTTGTATCTATACTTGTGTTTCCTTCTACAATGTATCCATCAAGTGGTACTTTTTCTCCTGGTTTTACTATTATTGTTTCTCCTATTTTTACTTCTTCTGGATTTACTTTATTTATTTCATTATTTCTTAATACATTTGCAAAGTCTGGTCTTATATCCATAAGTTTTACTATTGATTTTCTTGATTTGTCTACTGCATAATCTTGGAATAATTCTCCTATTTGATAAAATAACATTACTGCAACCGCTTCTGGAAATTCTCCTATTGCAAATGCTCCTATTGTTGCTACTGACATTAAAAAGTTTTCATCAAATATTTTTCCTTTGAAAATATTTGTTACTGCTCTTTTTATTATTTCAAAACCAACAATAATGTAACTTATGATATATATTACTTTATTTATTATTTCATTATTAAATTTTACTGTTAGTGCTATAAAAAATAATATTAGTGCAATTATAACTTTAATTAAGTCTCCTCTTTTATCCTCGTCTTCCATTGTTTTCCTCCTAAATATACTTGTTTTTGTGTTCTATATGCTCTATACCAATTTCAAATACTTGCTTGATATGTTCATCATCTAACATATAGTATACTTCTTTACCTTGTCTTCTGCATTTTACAATTCCACTTCTTCTTAAAGTCCCTAATTGATGTGATATTGAAGATTTACTCATACTAAGTACATTTGCAATATCACATACACACATTTCATTTTTATCTAATGCAAATAATATTTTGCTTCTTGTTGTATCTCCTATAATTTTAAAAAACTCTGCTAATTTATTAAATAAATCTTGTTCTGGCATTTGCTCTATTGCTTCATTTACAACATTTTGGTGGATTATATTACAATCACAGATAAATTCGTTTTTTGACATAATATTTCCTCCTTTACTAATTACAGTTGAGTGGATATTCAACTCTATATTTATTATAGTTGAATATCTATTCAATTGTCAATACTTTTTTTATATTTTTTTACCTATCTTAAAAG
>CANRML010000062.1 GCA_947631725.1 uncultured Clostridia bacterium | reverse complement strand
GACTCGGAAACCAAGGAAAAAATGGTAGTTTATAAACCTTTATATTATAGAGAAGATGGTCGTACTATTTGGGTAAGACCTGAAAAAATGTTTTTAGAAGAAATTCCTGAAAGACCTGATAATATAACTGGTCAAAAATTCAGATTTGTTTTAGTAGATGAAATTGAAAAAAACTATATATAAATGATAGTGTAAAGTAAGCTATGAAAAAATAGATTATGAAAAACACTATGAAATAGAAGTAAAAAAGAACATTGAAAAGTTAAAAATATACGAAAGTAGACATGATAAAAATACTTCTACTGCTAAAATTTTAACGATATTGATAAATGCTTTGTCAAGTGGTCACTTGCAAAGAAGACAAATGCATTTGACAAAGTATTTATCAATACGTTTTAAATCAATTAAGCAGAAGTAAGGATAAATATTAAGTTACACAAACTTAGGTTGTTTGCCTAGATAAAATAAGTTTTTGAGAGAGTTCAATTAGTATTTGCCATTTGGCAGGCATAAGTTCAGCTTTTTCTAATTCTGGTATTTCATTTAATGGTTTCCAATAAGTATAAGGATGAGGTCTTAAAAAATTGTAGTAAGCAACAAATAATACAAGATGAGTAGAAGCACCATCATCAGAGCCATAACCGATTAGTAATTTTGTAAGAAAATTTGAAAGTACGATTAAGTCTTTCAATAATCTGTTTAAGCCAGCGATACTCTTTAGAAACTTCATCTTCATTAGTTAATCCAATAACTTGAGTGACATCGAAATCCATTTTGTTTAGAGCAAATTGTTGCCTAGCAAGAAGATAAGCGGGGAATCCATCAGCAACAAATTTTAAAGCTTTGCCAGGAAAAGATTTAAATTTATCAAAAGCCATGCGCATAGCTAAAATACAAGGACCGACATCACGAGAATCGGAAGAACGATAACCTAAGATAGATTTTTTAATAGCATCCATAATAAACCAAACATAACGTTTAGAGCCTTTAACTTTAGTATAAGTTTCATCAGCAGCCAAATAATTAGTAGGCTTGTAATCAAAAGAATCAACAAAAGGTTTAATACAGTAGCTAGCAGTAGTAGCATAACTAGCAATTTGAGTATGAGAAATCTTAACACCATGAACTTCACGCATAACGCGAGAAACGGCACGAGTAGACATCCCACAATTGACCAAGTATGTAAGGCAGAGACCCATAATATGAGGAGAAAACTTACGAAAAGCGAGGCTAGACGCATTGTGAGGAAGAGAATGTAAATCAACCTTGAAGAAATCGATTTTAAATTCACGATAAATATAATGGAGTTTAAATCTTTCTGGATTAGATTCAAATTCTTTTAAATCTTCTTTAGATAAAGAATTAAGGTTATTCAAATAAAAAGAACACTTAGGGTTACGACAACGATGAATAATAAAATGTTTACGTTCTTTTTTAGTAGAAAGAGGCTTACCACAATGAGGACAACAAAAATCGAAATGCAAAGAAGCATAATTATTTTTGTTAAAGTGAGTATTACAAACTTTACAAAGGAATTGACCACGTCCACCAGTATTATCATAAATATAATCAGAAGGAGCATCGCAGCAAGGGCAAGAAATAGAAGTAGGAACAGTATTTTTTCCACGATGAATAACAGGTTTAAGGACTTTACCATTAGAAATAAAATACTCATTTAAAAGAATTTTAAAATTTTTCTTTTTAATAGGAGTATTTAAAATAGGCAAATTATCTACCTTTAACTTATTGTATTTAGGGCTATAGCAGTCATAGTGTTGTTTAGATTTAAGAGGTATATTTTTAGCTATAAAAAATAATAAATATTTAATTTGATTATTAAGCACTTGAATATGTGCTAGTAATAGAGTTATAATAGATACCATAATGACCAACCTTTCTGTTTTGGTTTTGTGGTGAAACTATTATATCAGAAAAAAGGGGGGTCATTACTTTTTTTATCAAAAAAGTTGTGAAACCTTAGAAACAAAGGTAGTTTAACTCAATAAAAAAATAATTTAGTTGACACTACCATATAAATCCTTGGAGGTAAAAATGATTGATATTAAATTTTTAAGAGAAAACCCTGATATTGTTAAAGAAAATATAAAAAGAAAATTTCAAGACCATAAGTTAGTTTTAGTTGATGAAGTAATTGAACTAGATAGTAAAAGTCGTAAAGCAAAACTTGATGGTGATAATTTACGTTCTGAAAGAAAAAATTTGAGTAATCAAATTGGTGAACTAATGAAAAATGGAAAAAGAGAAGAAGCTGAAGCAATAAAATTAAAGGTTCAAGAGTTGAATAAAAAATTAGAAGAAAATGAAAATTTGGAAGATACTTATTCTAAAGAAATTAAGACAAGGATGATGAAAATTCCAAATATTATACATCCTTCTGTTCCAATTGGAAAAGATGATAGTGAAAATGTTGAAATAGAAAAATTTGGTGAGCCTATTGTGCCTGACTATGATATTCCTTTTCATGGAGAAATTTTGGAAAATTTAGGTGGATTAGATTTAGATAGTGCAAGACGTGTAGCTGGACAAGGTTTCTACTATTTATTAGGAGATGTTGCAAGATTACACTCAGCTGTTTTAACATATGCTAGAGATTTTATGATTAATAAAGGATTTACTTATTGTATTCCACCTTTTATGATACGTTCTGATGTTGTTACTGGTGTTATGAGCTTTGAAGAAATGGATGCTATGATGTATAAAATTGAAGGTGAAGATTTATATTTAATTGGTACTAGTGAACATTCTATGATTGGAAAATTTAAAGATCAGATTTTAAGAAAAGAAGATATGCCATATACTATGACTTCATATTCTCCTTGTTTTAGAAAAGAAAAAGGTTCTCATGGCCTAGAAGAACGTGGTGTTTATCGTATACATCAATTTGAAAAGCAAGAAATGATTGTTATTTGTGAACCAGAAGATAGCTGGGATTGGTATAATAAAATGTGGTCATATACAGTAGAATTTTTTAGAAGTATGAATATTCCTGTTCGTACTTTAGAGTGTTGTTCTGGTGATTTAGCTGATTTAAAAGCAAAATCTTGTGATGTTGAAGCTTGGAGTCCAAGACAAAAGAAATATTTCGAAGTTGGTAGTTGTTCTAATTTAACAGATGCACAAGCTCGTAGACTTGGTATTCGTATAAAGGGTGAAAATGGAACATATTTTGCACATACTTTAAACAATACTGTTGTTGCCCCACCTCGTATGCTAATTTCTATTATGGAAAATAATTATCAACCAGATGGAAGTGTTATTGTTCCAGAAGTTTTAAGACCTTATATGGGTGGATTAGAAAAAATAAAATAATATATAGGATGTTGAAATATGTCAAGTAAATATAGTTTTTATAATATAAAAAAATCTGATGTGTTAGATTTATATAATAATAATAAGAAGAATAATAATAATGTAAATATGGATATAGATATGAGCGATGGTATTTATATTTTTGATGATTTAAATAGCGATAAAGTAGAAATATCTATCTATATTCATGAAAATGATTTGATTATGCAAGAGTGTTGTTTTCAAACAGGTGAAGTTCGATTATTTCGTGATAATGAAGATGGTACTTTATCAGTTTTATATGAATGCAGAAAAGTAGGAGATTTATCTTTTAGCATAATATATACTCCATCTAATGCATATAATATTATGGCTATTGGAGATAAACTTAATTTTGCTTCATATATAAGTGCTGAAAATTTTGAAAAGCTAATCAAACTTACAGATATGCCTTCAAAAGTTGTAAGTGAAATGACTTCCAAAATTTTTATTTCAAATAATGCTTATCCATTTGTTGTAAATGGAAATATTTTAAATACTAAGGAATACGAAGCTTTTAAAAAACTATATACTAGATATTCAATTGCAACAAAATATATACCTGCTAGTAATATTTTAAATAATTTATTGAGTGAAATAAATCAATATATTGCAACTGGTAATTTTAATAAGGATTGTATATTTAAAGAATATATTAATTTACAAAATTTTCAAGAATTATGTTATGATTCTATTTCAACCTTAGCACCTTTTGTAAATGATCCTTCTAGTGTAGATTTAAGAAGCTTGACTGAAAAATTACAAAGAAATTTAAATAACATATCTAATTTGTTAGATATATATTTAGAAAATGAATTAAGAAATGAAGATGTTAGATAAAGGAGAATCTTATGTTAGTGAAAAATCCTAAGTTTGAAATTTCAGCTGTCAAACCAACTCAATATCCAAAAAATAATTTGCCTGAAGTTGTTTTAGTTGGTAAGTCAAATGTCGGAAAATCAAGTTTTATTAATACAATGCTTAATAGGAAATCTTTAGCTAGAACTAGTAGTGAGCCAGGAAAAACTCGTCAAATAAATTTCTATAATATTGATAATATCTTTTATTTTGTAGATTTACCTGGTTATGGATATAGTAAAATGTCAAAATCTGAACAGGTGCAAGTTGGTAATTTTATTGAATACTATTTACAGCATAGAGATCAAATATCTTTAGTTATTTTTTTAGTAGATATTCGTCATGTTCCTACTGAAAATGATAAATTGATGTATAATTATATTATTCGTTCTGGATTACCTTGTTTAATCTTAACAAATAAAGCTGATAAAATTGCAATAACTAAAGTTAATCAATCTATGTTAGATATTCAAAGTGTATTAAATCCAATGAAAGATATACCTATTCTTCCTTTTTCTGCTGAAAGAAAAATTTATATGGAAGATGTTTGGAATATATTAGATAAATATTTTAAAAAGGAAGAAACTTTATAAGTTTTTCTTCCTTTTTAAATATATATTTTTATTTACTTTCTAAGCTCCTCATTGTTTTATATTTTTCTCCTAATGCTTTATATACAGATATAATAACAAGTACAATTAAAATTCCCATTATAACACCTGATGTATCAATTATAACATCTCGCAGTTCTGCACTTCTTCCTGGTACAAAGCTTTGATGATATTCATCTGAAATTGCATATATCAGTCCTACTCCTACGCTCATCATGAATTTTTTCCATAATAATAGTTTATATGTACTTACAAATGCCATAATTAAAATTCCTACAATCATATAAATAGAAAAATGTGCTACTTTTCTAATAATTGGTTGTGCTTTTTCTACTATCTTTTCTTTTGTTTTTTCGCTTAAATTTTTTGTGTATGGAAATATATCAATAATTTGTCTCATTACTCCTTTACTTCTAGCACTTGATAATAGTGCATTTTCACTTGAAAATTGAAATATTATATAAAATGTAAATAGTAGCATAATAATCAGTATAATTCTTAAAAAAGTCCTTCCCATTTTTATGTTTTTCTCCTTTTCTAATTTTGTATTTTTTATATTTTATCACTCTTTTTACAAAAAGTCTATTTCTTGTTGATGATTCTAATATTTTGTTTTTCCTTTATGACCTTATTCTAAATATTCTTTTAGTCCATCAATTAACTTATACACTTTAGTCATTGGATTTCGCTGTGATGCTTGTTTATCTTTATTTAATTCTTCCATATATTCACTATTTTTTATTGCTGTATGCAGTTTTCCTTTATTTGTAACTTTATCAAATATATTTTTATCATTTTTTGTATAGTCTCCTATACCTTTTTTTTGAAATTCTTTGTTAAGTTCTTTCAAAACATCATCTTTTGAAATATATCTACTTACTTTCTTAAAATGTGCTAATAGCCAAAGCTCAAAGCTTGGATTTGACCAAGCAATATTGTAATCACAATTTTTTATTGCAGACTCAAATTGTTCATCGTTATAATCATCTTTATCAAATACTACCCAAACTTGCCCATATACCTTATTTGAATGGTTAATTGTTCTTTGGGTATATTTTACCAAAGATGTTGTGTTCATCCCTGTACCTTTTACATCAATACTAGGAATTAAGACATCAACTTTATTTCCATATTTTTTATTTATTACTTGTTTTAACCCATTAAAGTAATTAGGTTCTGTTTGCTTTCCCTCACATACTATCAGATAATTTGCTGGTGCTACTTGCAAAAAATCTGAATTCCTTTTATTATCTTTTAATTCTTTACTTTTCACTTATAATATATTGAAATCCTCTAAAACCGGAATAGCACCATATCTTCCAGCCAAATAATCTTTATTATAAGTTGCATCATTTCTAACTTTTGTATCATTAATTCTATAATCTGACAAAGAATAAATTGTAGAAATACCATCTTTATCTTTCTCAGCAAACCATATTTCATCTCTTCTAAATGTTTCTTTATTTAAGTTAACTGTATCATGTGTTGAATATATTAACTGTCCATTGCCTTTATTTGTATCACTGTTATGAAACAAATTAATAATGTATCTTGTTAATAATGGATGTAGTTTTGCATCTAGTTCATCAACAAATAATACCATTTCATTTTTTAGTGCATCCATAAAGAAATCAAATAAATGAAACATTTTCCTTGTACCATTAGACTCTAAATCAAATGGTAAAGCTACTTGTTTTCCATCTTCTCCTTTATGAATAACTTTAAGATCTATAACACCATTATTATTTTTAACTGCCTCTACTGAATTAGGTGTTATTTTTATTCCTACTATTCCATAGTCAAATGTTTTTATAAATTTCAATAACTCTTTTTTGTAGTTTTCATCAATTAAAATTTTTAAAGAAATTCTCTCATTAATTAATTTTTCAAAATTAGGATCTCCCAAATTAAGATATGTTGCATTTATAAACCATTCATATACATTATTAAAATCAACATTATTTTTATCTATTTTGCTATATATATTTAAAAATAATGTCTTTTCATCTATATTAATTAATTCCGATATTTTATTAGCCTTCATTGTCACATTATTATTTTCTCTTTCAAAAATAGAATAGAACTTATTAATTCTTTTTTCATACAACCATTCAGAAATAATTTTGTCCTTTGCCACTTCAAAACCATATTTATATATTTTATTATTTTTGGCAAGTATTTCTACTTCTAAGCCAATTGGCTCATCATTTATCATAAAGCTATAAATATTCTCTTCGTCTATTGGAGAATTCTTTTTTGAATCATCGCTTACTAAGATTCTTCTTTTCATATATCCAAATGCTTGTAATACATTTGTTTTACCACTAGCATTTGCACCATAAATTGCAGATACTTTTAAATAGTCACCATTGTCAGTTTTGGTTACATTGTATTCATGCTCTTTTAAAGATGTTGCTTCCATATCTAAACAATTTTCATTTTTAAAAGATTTGAAATTTTTAAAACTAAATCTTATTAACATTTTAAAATCCTCCTTTTCTTTATATATTATATGCTAAAATCAAAAAAATATCAATA
>CANRML010000061.1 GCA_947631725.1 uncultured Clostridia bacterium | reverse complement strand
GAGAAGGTGTAAATATTGGTTGCAAAGTAACATTAAGATCTGATAAAATGTATGATTTTGCATATAAATTATTTAATGTAGCACTTCCAAGAGTAAGAGACTTTAGAGGAGTATCAAATAACTCTTTTGATGGTAGAGGAAATTACTCAATGGGTGTTAAAGAACAATTAATATTCCCAGAAATTGAATATGATAAAGTAGATAAAATTAGAGGGATGGATATCATATTTGTAACAACAGCTAAATCAGATGAGGAAGCTAAAGAATTATTAACACTAATGGGAATGCCATTTAAAACAACTGTTTAAAAATACAGTGAATTGTATTCATTGAAAAAAGGAGGAAATGAAAAATTATGGCTAAAAAATCAATGAAAGTAAAACAAGCAAGACCACAAAAATATAAAACAAGAGAATATAATAGATGCAAAATATGTGGTAGACCACATGCATATATTAGAAAATATGGTATTTGCCGTGTATGTTTTAGAGAATTAGCACATAAGGGAGAAATTCCAGGAGTAAAAAAAGCCAGTTGGTAAAATATAAAAACGGAATTTTAACAAAAAAGGAGGTAAAGTAAAATAATGAATATTACAGATCCAATCGCAGATATGTTAACAAGAATAAGAAATGCAAACAGTGCAAAACATAAAACAGTAGATATACCTGCATCAAATATGAAACTAGGAATCGCAGAAATTTTATTCAAAGAAGGATATATCAAATCATTTGAAGAAATCAAAGACGATAGTCAAGGAATTATAAGAGTAACATTAAAATATGATGAAAAAGGCACAAGAGTAATTGATGGATTAAAAAGAATTAGTAAACCAGGACTAAGAGTATATGCTTCTAAAGAAGATTTACCAAAAGTTCTAAATGGTTTAGGAATTGCCATAATCTCTACTTCAAAAGGATTAAAAACAGATAAAGAAGCTAGAGAACTAGGTGTTGGAGGAGAAGTCCTAGCCTATGTATGGTAAAAATTAACGGCGAAAGCTATTGACATTGATATCAAAAGGAGGAAAAAAGCATGTCAAGGATAGGAAATAAACCGATAGAAGTACCAGAAGGAGTAGAAGTAAAAATCGATGGACACAAAATTACAGTAAAAGGTCCAAAAGGTACATTAGAAAGAGAAGTACATAAGGATATTACTTTAGAAATAAATGGTAACACTATCAAAGTTATCAGAAAAGATGATGAAGCTATTAACAAAAGCTTACATGGATTAACAAGAACTTTAATAAACAATATGATTATTGGTGTAAAAAATGAGTTCTCAAAAGAATTACAAATTAATGGTGTAGGTTATAGAGTTCAAAAACAAGGAAATAACTTAAACCTAACATTAGGATACTCACATCCTGTTATATTCGAAGCACCAGCAGGAATTACATTTGACGTACCAAATCCAAATACAATTATTGTAAGAGGAATTGATAAAGAATTAGTTAGTCAAACAGCTGCTGTTGTTAGAAGTAAAAGAGTACCTGAAGTATATAGAGGAAAAGGTATTAAATATGCTGATGAAGTTATTAGACGTAAGGAAGGAAAAACAGGTAAATAAAGTTTAGAGAGAAAATAGGAAAGGAGTAGAAAAATGATTAAAAAGACAGATAGAAAAACAGAAAGAGAAAGAAGACATTTAAGAGTTAGAAAAAAAGTGTCTGGAACACAAGAAAGACCTAGATTATGTGTATATAGAAGTAATACAAATATCTATGTTCAATTAATCGATGATGTAGCTCAAAAAACAATTGCATCAGCTTCTACTTTAGATAAAGAAGTAAAAACAAAACATGCAAATAAAGAAGCAGCAAAAGAAGTTGGAGCATTGATTGCAAAAAGAGCAAAAAGCAAAAAAATTGAAAATGTTGTGTTTGATCGTGGAGGATATATATATCACGGAGTTATAAAAGAACTTGCAGAATCAGCAAGAGAAGGTGGACTAAAATTCTAAAAATTGTATTTTTTAGATAAAATCAAAAAATAGGTTGTAAACTTTGGAAGGAGGAAAAACAAAGACTCATGGAAGAAAAAAATGAATTAAAAGAAAAAGTTGTTGCAATCAACAGAGTTGCAAAAGTTGTTAAAGGTGGTAGAACTTTTAGATTTAGTGCAGTTGTTGTTGTGGGTGACGAAAATGGACACATCGGTGTAGGAAACGGAAAAGCAGCCGAAGTTCCAGATGCAATAAAAAAAGCTATTCAAGAAGCAAAGAAAAACCTAATAGAAGTACCAGTTGTAGGAACAACAGTACCACATGAATTTATTGGACAATTTGGAAGTGCAAAAGTTATGCTAAAACCAGCAGCAGTAGGTACTGGAGTTATAGCAGGTGGTAGTGTTAGACCTGTATTAGAATTAGCAGGATACAAAGATATCAGAACAAAAGTTATTGGAACAAATAATCCAAGAAACGTTGTTTATGCTACAATTGAAGGCTTAAAATCAATGCAAACAGTTGAAGCAGTAGCTAAAAAGAGAGGCAAAAAAGTAGAAGAAATAGTATAGAGGAGGTGTCATAATGAAATTAGACGAATTGAAACCACTTACAAAGAAAACAAAAAGAACAAGAGTAGGACGTGGAATAGGTTCAGGATTAGGAAAAACATCAGGTAGAGGTCACAAAGGTCAAAAAGCAAGATCTGGTGGCGGTGTAAGACGTGGATTTGAAGGTGGTCAAACACCATTATATAGAAGATTACCAAAAAGAGGATTTACAAATATTCATGCCAAAACATATACAGAAGTAACATTAAAAATGTTAAACAAAGTAGAAGCAACTGATGTTACAGCAGAAACATTATTGAAAGAAGGAATTATCGGAAAAATCAATGATGGTATAGTTGTAATTGCAACAGGAAAATTAGAGAAAAAATTAAATGTTAAAGCTGTAAGATTCACAGCCAAAGCAAAGGAACAAATTGAATCTTTAGGTGGAAAGGCAGAGGTGATTTAATTGTTTAAAACAATTCGGAAATGCTTTAAAAACGCCAGAAGTTAGAAAAAAATTATTATACACATTACTTTTAATTGTAATATTTAGACTAGGATGTTTTATTAGTGTGCCAGGTGTAGATAGTGTTGCACTAAATGAAGCAATGGGATCAGTAGAGGGTATAGCAGGACTAATCAATATGATTTCAGGTGGAGCCTTCTCAAGATTTTCAATTTTTGCAATGTCTATTACACCATATATTACAGCTTCTATTGTTGTCCAACTATTAGCAATGATTATTCCTGCTTTAGAAAGACTAACAAAAGAAGGTGGAGAAGAAGGTAGGAAAAGGATTAACAGATATACCAAAATTATTACTATTGTACTTGCATTAGTAGAAGCAATTGGGTTATATCTATCATATAAAGGATATGGAATATTCGTACAAGATTCATTTTTAATAGGAGCACTTATTGTAATATCACTAGTTGCAGGAACATCAATACTAATGTGGCTAGGAGATGAAATTACAAGTAAAGGAATTGGAAATGGTATTTCAATAATAATTTTTGTAGGTATCATTTCAGGATTACCAAGCTTTGTAACAACATTATGGTCACTAATTGTAACAAGTGAAGGATTTAGTACAACAGGGTTACTTTTAGCTATTGGAATATTAATTGGTGCAATTATCTTAATTGCAGGTGTTGTATTTGTACAACAAGCAGAAAGAAGAGTACCAGTACAATATTCTAAAAAAGTTGTAGGAAGAAGGATGGTAGGTGCACAAAACACACATATTCCATTAAAATTAGCAATGGCAGGTGTTATGCCAATAATCTTTGCATCATCATTTATGACATTTCCAGCTATGATTATTCAAATATTTGTAAATGATATTGCAAATCAAACAGGATTTTTAGCAGGACTATATAAATTTTCAATTGCAACATCATCATCAAGTGTTGGAATTGGATATTCAATAGGAAATGCAATTGTATATTTACTATTGATTGTAGGATTTACATTTTTCTATACATATGCAACATTTAATCCAGCAGAAGTATCTTCAAACATTAAGAAAAATGGTGGATTTATTCCAGGAATTAGAGCTGGAAAACCAACAACAGATTACTTATCATCAATCATATCAAAATTAACTTGGTTTGGTGGAGTATTCTTAGCAATCATTGCAATTTTACCAATGTTTCTAAGATTTACAAACCTAAACATTGCATTTGGTGGTACATCTATATTAATTGTTGTAGGTGTTGCATTAGAAACAGTACAACAACTAGAATCATTACTTGCAATGAGACATTATAAAGGATTTTTGGAATAAAATATTAAATAGAAAACGCTTGAAAAAACATGAATTTTTACTTGCGTTTTTTATTTTTTTATACAAAGATATATATAATAATTAAAAAAATTAAATAATAATATTGACATTTTTTTAATTTTGGTATCTACTATATATACCAAGTTAAAGAGATAGGAGTTGATTTATATGCCTACAATGATTCAAAAATGGGGAAACAGTCAAGGTGTTAGAATACCTAAAATACTTTTAGATACTGTTAAATGGAAAGAAAATGAACAAATAGTAATAGTAGTTGATAATGACAAATTAATTATAGAAAAAGCAAAAAACAAAAGAAAAAATATAAAAGAACTATTTGCAGATTATAAAGGAGAATATGAACCAACAGAAATTGACTGGGAAAATCCAGAAGGTAAAGAAATATGGTAAATCAAGGAACAATTAAAAAATCTATAAAGTGAATCAGTTATTAGTAAAATAACTGCTAATTTTTATAAAAAAATAATAAGAAATAAAAATAAATGAAAAAACTTGAAAAATTCATAAAAATATAGTAAAATTGCAATATATATAATATTGGTAAAAGATAGGAGAGATGTAGTATGATTATAATAATGCTAGGTGCACCTGGAACTGGAAAAGGAACAGTAGCAGGTATGTTAGAAGAAAGACTAGGATTTAAACAAGTATCAACAGGAGATATTTTTAGAAAAAATATTCAAGAAGGAACAGAATTAGGAAAATTAGCAGATTCATATATGTCAAAAGGAGAATTAGTACCAGATGATGTAACAATAAAAATTGTTGCAGATAGACTAGAAAAACCAGATGTACAAAAAGGAATTATTTTAGATGGATTCCCAAGAACAGTAGCACAAGCAGAAGCATTAGATACTATATTATCAAACAAAGGAAAAAAAGTAGATATGGTGCTTAATTTAACAACACCAGAAGAAGAAATTATAGAAAGAGTAGTTGGTAGAAGAATATGCTCAAATCCAGACTGCAAAACAATCTATAATATTAAAATGAATCCACCAAAACAAGAAGGAATTTGTGATAAATGTGGAGGACATTTAATGCAAAGACAAGATGACAATGAAGAAACAATAAAAGCAAGGATTAGAACATATATGGAGCAAACTAGTCCATTAGTAGAATATTATAAAACTAAAGGAGTATTAAGAACAGAAGAAGTAAGCCAAAGAGTAAACCATCTAGGAAAAGATGTTGCAGATGAAGTAGAAAGAGAAGTAAAAAACAAATAATATTTTATAAAAGTTACATATACTCAAAAAGAGGGGGAACTAAAAAATTGGTAACTATAAAATCAAAAAAAGAAATCGATTTAATGCAAGAAGTATGCAAAGTTGTTGCATTAACATATGAAAAACTAGAAAAAGAAATAAAAGTAGGGATGACAACACTAGAATTAGATCAAATAGCAGAACAAACCATGAGAAAATTAGGAGCAATTCCAGCACAAAAAGGATATAATCCAGGAATAAAAGGAATACCTAATTTTCCATCAACAATTTGTGTATCAATAAATGATGAAGTAATACATGGGATACCTTCTAAAAAACGTATAATCCAAGAAGGAGACGTTGTCAGCATTGATACAGTAGCCTTAAAAAATGGATTTCATGGAGATGCAGCAAGAACATTTATTGTTGGGAAAGCATCAAAAGAAAAACAAAGACTAGTAGATGTAACAAAACAAGCATTTTTTGAAGGAATAAAATATGCGAAACCAGGATATCGTATAGGAGATATTTCACATGCTATAGGTGAATATGTACACTCACAAGGATATTCTGTTGTACAAGAATTTCAAGGTCATGGAATAGGAAAAGAAATGCATGAAGATCCAGGAATACCAAATAGTGGAAAAGCAGGTAGAGGATTAAGAATTGAACCAGGTATGACATTAGCAGTTGAGCCAATGGTAATTCAAGGAAAATCTAATATATTAGAGCTTGAAGATGGTTGGACAATAATAACAGAAGATGGTAGTTTAGCAGCACATTATGAAAATACAATTTTAATTACAGAAAAAGAGCCAAAAATCTTGACAATTCTTTAATAATGTAGTAAAATATAATAGTTATAATTCAAAATAGGACTATAATGTCCTATTTGTGCGTTGTTTTATAAGTTTTTTACAATAAAAAAACAACAAAAGCTCTTTGTGAAAGGGGGAAATAATATGGCAAAAGAAGATGTAATAGAAGTAGAAGGAACAGTAGTAGAAGCATTACCTAATACTAATTTTAAAGTAGAACTAGAAAATGGACATCAAATATTAGCCCATATATCTGGAAAACTAAGGATGAATTACATCAAAATATTACCAGGAGATAAAGTTAAAGTAGAATTATCCCCATATGATTTAAGCAAAGGTCGTATTACATGGAGAGCAAAATAAAATAGTTAAAAATTAACCCAAATATACTTAAAAGGCAACTACTTGCCAGAAAGGGAGGAAAAAATGAAAGTAAGACCATCAGTTAAAAAAATGTGTGACAAATGCAAAGTTATAAAAAGAAAAGGTGTTATCAGAGTGATTTGTGAAAATCCAAAACACAAACAAAGACAAGGATAATAAAAATTAAATTTAGTTTATAACACAAATTTCGGTAGCGGCTGTGAAACCAAATGGGTTTACATATCAAATTTGTGTCTATATAAATTCTTAACTTTTTTAAAACCATTTTGCAAATTATTGTAAAATGCATTTCAATTAAAAAAGGATAAGAAAATTAAAAAAATATTTGGAGGTGCAAAAAAATATGGCTCGTATAGCAGGAGTAGATTTGCCAAAGGAAAAAAGAGTAGAAATAGGACTAACATACATCTATGGAATAGGAGTATCTAGTTCTCGTAAAATTTTGGAAAAAGCTGGAGTTAATCCAGATACAAGAGTAAAAGACTTAACAGATGAACAAGAAAATGCTATCAGAAAAATAATTGATCAATCTTACAGTGTAGAAGGAGACTTAAGAAGAGAAGTAGCTCTTAATATAAAAAGACTTACAGAAATAGGATGCTACAGAGGCTTAAGGCATAGAAAAGGATTACCAGTAAGAGGACAAAGAACAAAAACAAATGCTAGAACAAGAAAAGGACCAAGAAAATTAGTTAGCAGAAGTAAAAAAGAGACAAATTAGTCTTTTGTTAAAAAGGAGGGAATTTAGAAAATGGCAAATAAAAGTACAACAAGAAAGCCAGTTGCAAAAAGAAATAGAAAAAACATTG
>CANRML010000060.1 GCA_947631725.1 uncultured Clostridia bacterium | reverse complement strand
TTTTTCTTAACATATTTTTCCCAAATCCAAGAAAGTAAAATTTGTTGTGCAAGTGGTCTTGCAAATCTTTCTTCTAGTTGTGATATGTCTAGGTTTATAAATGGTGCTCCATCTAATAATTCAAATGTAGATTGACCATCAAAATATGCCATTTGTCCGTTATATTCTCTTATGTATTGTTTCATAACTTTTAGTAAATAGCTATAATGGAAACGATAATCTTCGTTTTCGTTCATTGCTGCTTTTCTTTCTATTCTTTTATACCAACTACCAATTGTTGGCATATCTTTTTTATCACTATATAGCTTGTCTCCTCTTTGGATAGTTGTTCCTTCTCGATACAAACTATTTGGATCACTTGTAATTCCTAAGCTTTCATATTCTTCTGCAACTGATTCTGCTATAACTTGCTTTGTTAACTCATTTACTTCTGTACTTCTTGTGCTTCCTCTTGCCATTGTTAATAGAGCTTGTGTTACGTCTTCTACTTTGTTTTCAACATTTAATACTATTTTTTCTCTTCCTGTAATTTCATCTTTTACTCTTTCTGGTTCTATATCAAATAAGTTAATTATTGTTCCCGAATTAGGGCTAACTACAACATTTATTCCCCCTAAGCTTTCAGCAACTATTGTATATTCACCTTCAGCATCTAGTGCTAAACTTTCAATTCCCATTAATACAGATGATCTTGAAATTAAAGTTTTCATTGTTACAGATTTACCAGCACCTGATTTAGCAAATATAACCATATTATAGTTTGCTAAGTTTGGTGCAAAATTATCGAATAAGATTGGTGTTCCTGTTTGTCTATTAAATCCTAGTGGTATTCCTGTAGGATGTCCTACATCTGATGTTGTAAATGGGAATACTGTTCCCATTGAACGGCTATCAAAAGAGTGTGTCTTTTTTATTTTATCATCCATTAATGGTAAATTTGTTTTAAATGCATCTTCTTGCATACCCCAAGCACTTTTAATAGATACTAAAGTTTTTGACATTTCTGTTGCTAATAACTTTGTTAGACGTTCCATGTCTTGTAGGTTATATGTAAATAATGTAGAAACAATAGATGCTTCATACATTTTATTAAATCCTGCTGCTATTTCGTCTCTTAATTGTTCTGCTTCAAATCTTTTTTGAGTTAGTGTACTTTCTCTGTTTATATTTCCTCTATCTGCTGCTACTATTCTTTCTGTCTCTAGCTCATTTATGACTTTGTTTAATTCATTTTGTGATCTTGATTCTGGTATTGGTGTAATATATATTGATGTGTTCATATCTCCAAAAAAGTATAAATCTCTAAATAATTCTGGAAAGGTGCACATACGAGGAAGTGTAGAGATAAAAAAGCTTCTTGCATATTTTTTTACACTTGATATGATTTCTAAGTGGTCAATTTGTGATGCATCTATTCCTGATGGCGCTATTAATTCTTTTATTGTCTTTTTTCTTAAAACCTCTATTTCATCTTGTTTGCTTTGTACTTCTTCTACCTCTTGTTGTTTTTTTGATTTCCTCATTTGCATTTCCTCCTTTCCTTTCTTTATCTTCCTTCTTTAATTCTTCTATTGCTTTATCTGCTATTTCATTACCTACTTGTCTTCTATTTTCTTCTAGTAATATTTGTGCCATTTGACTTATTAAGTCATCCATTGATTCTTCTCTCTCTTCTGCCATTTTTTGAATTCTTGATTTTGCTTTTATTCTTTCTATTTTGTCATTTGCTACATTTACAGCTTCTTGTTGAATTTTTGCATCTAATGCTTGTACTTTTCTCTGGAATACATCTGGAGCTGTAGAGTATAGGTCATAATATTCTGCTTTTAGTGCTTTGTCTAATCCATATATTTCTGAGTCATCTCTGTTATATGCTGTGTATAGTAATTCTATTAGTTCACTTGAGTTTAATATTTTACCACTAACTGAGCATGCAGATAGTGTTCTTATAATTGCTTGTGCTTTTGTATATAATTCAGAAAATGCTATATTTCTTAGTTCTTCTTTGTCATATGTATCAGAAGATGCTTCTTCTGGCATATATGAGATAATAACATAATATCTTTTACTAAGAATATTTCTATTTAAGCTCATTTTTTCTGTATTATCTACGATATCTTTTGCATATTCGAATAAGTTTCTTTGTTTTGTTAGTTCATAATATGCTCTGTTTAATTGTTGTTTTGAGTAATTACCATTTTGTACCATTTGGTTGTATTCGAACATTTTTCTATTATATTGTATTTCTATCTCATTTACTTTATTTTTGTATGTTTGTATGCTTTTTTCTAGATTTATTGTTCTTGTTTGAATATATATTTGAACAGGATGTCTTAATGTATTTAAGAATTGTTGGAATCCTTCTTCTACTGAGATTTTTTCTATATCTGACATTAAATCATAATTTACACCTTGACACTCTATTGCCATAATATATCTTTTTCCATTTTTTTGAACAATCATATTATCTTCTACTTTATCAAATTCCATAAAGTCGAATATAGATTGCTTATTATATGCAGATGAATTTGTGGTTTGTTTTACACCTTTATCGTCTTTATTTCCTTTTCCTTTTGTTTTAGTTTTTTCCTTTTTTGTTCTATTTTTTAAGCTTAAAATTAAATATGTAAAAACTAAAGCTATTAGTATTACAATCATAACTGATAAGACTATAACCAATATTTCTGTTAAGCCATTTGATTCCATTTTATTTTCCTCCCTCTTCTTTTGTTTGATATTTTTCTTCCGTTCTATCTTTGTCAAATATATATATTTTCTTTTTTTGCATTTTAAATTTTACATATCTTTTGATAATTTCGTCTATATTTTCTCCTCCTGTTTTTCTTGTGAATTGAAATGTTGTTGTATCTGGAATTTTAAATGTTGCTATAACAAATCCTATTGCTCCAAATCCAACTATAAAGAAGAAACCTAATGACTGCATACCAAATATTGAAAATATAAAATGGAATAATGTTCCTACTATCATCCCTATAAAAGTATAAATTAAAGCTTTGGTAGAAAATACATACAGTATTCGTCCTTCTCCCTTTACATTTCTTGGTATATTATAGCTGTTCATTAAAATTCCTCCTTTGCAATTTTTTTGCACATTTTTACTCAATAATATTATATCAAAAAAACGCAAAAAATGTAATATTTTTACACATTTTTTTGCGTTTTCTTTAAAATTTAATATAATTGTAATATTTCTGACATATTTCTACTTAGTATTTGGTGTTGATGTTTGTCCTCCATTTGGCGTTTGAGCACCCCATCCACTAAAGAAATCATATATAACTTGTGCAAATATTGCTGCCGCAAAAATTAATGCCGCTCCTATTACATATGGCACAAGTGTTTTTTTGTATTCCGATTTTTCTTCTGCACTTCCTAGCATATATTTTATTCCTACTACAATTAAAATTACAACTGATAATACTACTCCTATTGCTTGTAAAATGGTTATAAAGTTTTTTCCTGCTTTATCTATTGTTTTATCTGTCATAACTTCTGCATCTGCTCTATCTCCTCTGATTTGTCCAGGAGGTACTATTGCCATAACAACAGTGTTTACTGTGGTTATTAGCATTATTAATAATAAACATACACTAATAATTTTTTTTATCTTAACACTTTTCATTTCTTTCTCCTTTGATTTAGAAAGAAAAAGCCAACTTTTTAGTTGCCTTTTCTTTATTTATAATTATGCACTCCATCCGTTGAAGAAATCATATGCTACTTGGGCAAATACTGATGCTGCAAAAATTAATGCTGCTCCTATTACATATGGCATAAGAGATTTTTTGTATTCTGCTTTTTCTTCTGCACTTCCCATCATGTATTTAATACCTATTACAATTAGCATAACAACTGATAATACTACTCCTACTGCTTGTAGAATTGATACTATATTTCTTCCTGCTTGATTGATTGTATCTGTACCTATTGCATCTCCTTGTACATCTTTCAATCCTTTTGGTTCTGTTGCCATAACAGTTGTTCCAAAAATTGATATAACTACAATAGCAAGTAAAATTATGCTTATAATTTTTTTCATTTTTGTGTTCATTTTTATTCTTCCTTTCTTATCATTTAAACTTTCCATCCATGGAAAAAGTCATATGCTACTTGGGCAAATGTTGAGGCTGCAAAAATTAATGCTGCACCTATTACATATGGCATAAGTGTTTTCTTGTATTCTGCTTTTTCTTCTGCACTTCCTAGCATATATTTAATACCTATTATTATTAATATTATAACAGATAATATAACTCCAAAAGTTTGTAATATTCTTACAATATTGTTTCCAGCTTGTTGCAAATCTTTTGTATCAACAACAACTTCCTTAATGTCAGATGGTTGTGTTGTTGCATTAACTACTGGGCTAATTAAAAAAAATATCATAATAATAATTAATATAAAATTAAATATTTTTTGTGTTTTTTTTGCTTTCATGTTTTTCTCCTTTGCAAATAAAGGAAAGGGGAAATATAAAATTTCCTCTTTTCCTTTTCTATATCTATGCAGTCCATCCGTTGAAGAAATCATATGCCACTTGTGCAAATACTGATGCTGCAAAGATTAGTGCTGCACCTATTACATATGGCATAAGTGTTTTCTTGTATTCTGCTTTTTCTTCTGCACTTCCCATCATGTATTTAATACCTATTACGATTAGCATAACAACTGATAATACTACACCTACTGCTTGTAAAATTGATACTACGTTTTTTCCTGCTTTATCAATTGTTCCTGTTGTAATGCTGTCATCTGCACCTGCTCTAGTTATGTCTTTTGGAGTAACATCTTCTGCTGCTAGAACAACTGGGCTTACCATAGATACTGTGATTGCTACTAAAACTAAAACAGTTAGTACTTTTTGTATTGTTTTTACGTTCATGTTCATTCCTCCTTTTATTTTTATATTAATTATTTTTATTCTATTTTATTATAACATATTGTCAAATTTTGTGCAAGTATTACCATCCAATTAATTTTACAATCCTGTATATGAACTGTGGTAAGAAACTTCCTGTGAATAATATAGCAACACCTATGATATATGGTACCATACTCTTTTTATAAACTGCTTTTTCTTCTACACTGCCTAACATATATTTAATACCAATTCCTGCTAAAATTATAACAGATAATATACTTCCTATTGTACTAATAACAGAAAATATTTTTCCTAATTTTGCTGTCATTTGGGTTGATGTTGTTCCTGTTTCTTTATAATCATCTAGATTTCCTAATCCTAGTTTTTCTCCTACTGAGTCTGCTACTCTAATTCCTGTATATTCAACTTCTTCTATTGCATATACAGATTGTACACTAAATAACATTGTCATTATTATAGATAGTATTGTTAATGTTTTTATTAATATTTTCATTTCTTCACCTTCTCTCTATAGGTTTCCTAAGATATTCATTGTTATTTTCCATATTCCAAATGAGCCAAATACTACTATGCAGGCTATTACATATACAGTTAACATTTTTTTGACTTCTGCTTTTTCATCTATTCCTGCTAATATGAATTTTACTCCAAGTACTAAGCCTACAATTACTGCTATTCCTACTCCTATTTGTAAAAATATATTATATATATATCCCATGTTTTCTTGTAGTTCTGTGTCAAGTATTTGGTTTTTTGCTCCACTGTCTATAAAATTTTCTGAATCAGATATTATTTTATCTAATCCGTCTTGTGTTGTATCTAAGTCATTTCCGTCTCCATTTGATGGTGCTTTATAAATATATGTTTTTTCTGGGGCACTTTCAAGTAATGTTCCGTCCTGTTTCCCCTCTAGATCTTAGTTCTGAATCCAGTTCTCCATACATTGCAGTAATATCTTCTTCTACATTTGATATTCCTCCTACAGCTATAGAATAATCTGTAATTATTCCTTCCCAATTTTTTAATTCTTGTACCGTCATTTTGCTAGGATTATATCCTTTGCTAGATTTTTTATCTACTATTTTTTTCTTTAACTCTTTTGCTTTCTCATCATCTTTTCCTGTTATTGTAGGGTCTGTTCCTGAATTTTCTTTCTGCTTTTCATTTGTATTTTTCTTTGTATTTTGTAGTCCTAACGCTTTTTCTTTTATATCTTCTAATCCTCCTGCATCATCTCTCGTATACCCTTCGTCTAGTTTATTTTGCATAGGGTTAGGCCCATCTATTGCTCTTTGTATGTCTTTGTCAGATAAATCCTTTCCTCCATTTTTTTGATATTCTTCATAAAATTTATCATAAAATTCATCCCATGTGGAGTTTTCATATTTTGCAAAAGTAGGTGCTTGTAATATAAATATTAGTATTAAAATTAATATTAAAATTTTTATAACCTTTTTCATAATTACTCTCATCCCTTATTTTTATATTAGATACTTCCCAATATATTTATAACTAGTTTCCATATTCCAAATGAGCCAAATATAACTACACAGGCAATCACATATACTCCTAGCATTTTCTTAACTTCTGCTTTTTCACTTATTCCAGCTAGCATGAATTTTATTCCCAATATTACCCCTATAATTACTGCTATTCCTACTCCTATTTGTAAAAATATGTTATAGATATAGTTAACACTTTCTTGTAATTCCTTAGCATCTATTTTATCATTTGATCCTATTTTAGTAAATATATCTCCAAACGCTATAATTTGTGACAATCCATTTCCACTTGAACTACTACTAGATGTTCTGTCAGGTTGTTTATAAACATGTAGTATAGGTTGGCCTGTATTGTCTACATCTAAATTAACATTTCCTCCATTTTTGTCTGAAATGCTTGCTAGTGTATCACTATCCAACATTTCCGCATCATTGAAAGCAATATTTCTTAATCTTTCTTCTATCCCTTTTTCTGTGTAATATGGATCTCCTGTTGATACTATTGTTTTAAAACCTAATGAATTTTTTAATGCTATTAATTTTTTTACATAATCATTTATTACTTCTTCGCTTTCCTCATAGTCAACATGTGCATTTAACAGTGCATTATATACATCTTGTGCTGTAGCTGCATCACCTATATTAGATATGTCTGCTATGCTTAATGCTTTCCAATCTATACTTTCTTCTTTTGGTTCTTCGTTTTCGTTATTTCCCTGTTCTTCTTCAGTGGATTCTGTATTTTTCTTGATGTTTTCTACTGTTTTTTGGTATTTTGATTCTAATTCTTCTGCTGGAGAACCAGATCCATCAAGACTTATCTTAAGCTTCCAATTTTTCCCTGCCTTTCCATTTTCATCAGCGTTCATAAAAGCATCTATTAATTGTTTTAATTCCTTATCTTCTTGCTCTGTTTTTGTTTCTGCTGATGTTAGCCATTGTGCAATAGCCAGATTGTCCTCTTGAAACTCTTTAGATATTCCTCCTTCATTTAATGTTGGTAAATCTCTAAATTTTTGGCAGGTATCTTCTATTATTGACTGCCCACTATCATTTTCTACATATTTTCTCCACTCTCTTCCTGACCATCCATCTTTTGCAGAAAAAACTGTATTACCACAAAAAATTAAAAGTAGTATTAATAT
>CANRML010000059.1 GCA_947631725.1 uncultured Clostridia bacterium | reverse complement strand
AGCAGGCTCTAAAGGTGTTACACCATAGTCAGTACCATTTATATTTATTGATTTTACTTTATATCGAGAATTATTAGTTGCAGTAAATTCAATTGTTGCCTTATGTTCAGCATTGTTTACATTTGTAACTTTAGTATTTGATATTTTAAGATTGTACTCAGGTATAAGTTCTACTTCTACAGGTCCATAACTTTGTTCTTCTTGATGTAATTCATTGTCATGATCTTCGTCTAAATCAGATGTTATTTCTAAAGTTATAGAATATTTTATATATGGAGATAAAGTAAGTTCATATGAGCTTTTATCTTTATTTATTTCCATAGTTGTAACTTTGTTATTGTCAGTGTCTTGTATTTTTATCATACCATTTACAAAGCTATTGTCAGCATCTTTTAATTCATAAGATACAACAGCTTTTTCAGAACTTGTATCTACTTTAAAGTTTTCTACAGTTAATCTATCCTTTAATACCTCTAATTTTGCTTCAACATCTTCTTCTACTACTTCTCTATTTGATAAAGTTATACTTTCAATAACAATATCTTTTACACCTGCATCTGCATATCCTTCAAAAGTATCCTCAGTTGTATATGTGTTTCCATCTTTTATAAGCTTATATGATTTGCCGCCTATTTGTGCATATTCAGGATAATATGATATTTTTTGTCCATCTAATGAACCAATAAAGGTTTCAGAAGTAAAGCTTAAATGGAAAGGTTCATTTTTATTTAGATATTTACTTGCTTCACTAGATGTTGATGTTTTGGCAGAAACATTATCTACTTTCAAAACAGAAGGCGGGAATAAGAAAGCTATAACTTTAAAAATTGAGTCATCTTTATAATAGTTATCATCTCCTGTTCCATTTCCTGTGATATTAGGAAGTGTATCTGTATCTAAATCATATGTAACATTAACAACAAATGGAAATCCTCTGCCTTTATCAACATTTTTAAATGTTATTTCATTTTTTCCAACTGAAACAGCAGGTGTAGAGTTACCATTTTCATCTTTAAATCCCTCTTTATATTGTCCGCTACCAAGAGTTGCATAGGCACTTTCTACTATTCCTTCAGGATCTCTTAATTCAAATTTGAAAGTGATAGTGCTATTGTCATAATCTTCGTCTATTTCATAGTTAAATGGTACATATGGAGCAGATTTTAGCACATCTATTTGGTCTTTTATTTCTTGTACCGTAACATCTTCTGCTTCGTGTTTTACTTTATCAACAATAATGTCTTCTAATCCTGATGTATCTTTTGCTTTATACTTAATTGTATATTTTCCTTCATAGTTTCCATCACCTAAAGAAGTTACTTCGCCTACAAGAGTTGCAGGATATGATTTACCATTTACATATATTTCTGAAACAGGAATACTTGTATTTGAATTTACTTTAAATGTAATTTCTACAAATTCTTTTCCATCTGTTCTGTCTGTTCCATCCTTATTTGATTTTCCTGGATATTTTGTAGAGAATTTTTCAAAAGATATATCTGTACGTATTTTTAATTGAATTTCTTTTTTAAGTAAATCTGATAATGGAAGCTCATTTCCATTGCTTTCATCATCATCTAAATCATAGGCTCCATCTAAAGTTACTTCATAAGTAGCATATTCATTAAAGTCTGTTATATCTCTTAAATTAATTTTTATATCTCCTGCTTGCAATTCTTTTGTATATATCGCTTCTCCATTTAATTTTATAACGACATTTCCTTTTATTTTTGCATCTTCTGGATTGTCTACTTTAAATGATACAGTTTCTTCTTCTTTATTTAATGTAAAGTCAGTAACTTGTGGCGCAAGCTTTAATACATAAATACTTGCATCTTTGTTTTTAATGTCAATTGGATTTTCAGTATCTTCATATTTAATACTTGTTAATTCATATACTTTTTCTCCTGGTGTTTGTGGTATGTCTACAGTAAATACATATTTTCCATTTTCAACTTTTAAGTCTTCACCTGTATATTCTTTTCCATTAAACACAATTGCTGTTATAGGTTTATCTGTATTTGATGTTATTGTATATACTAAATCTATTGTTTTAGTATTTCTATCAAAATATCTATTTTCCAATTTTTCAAAAGTTACTATTGGTTTTATTTCAATGTCAAAAGTTACATCTTCTTCATTTATTTTAGCTTGCTTGTGTACATTTCCATCATTTCTTTCATAATCTGCTAAAATTTCAATAGTATATTTTCCAGCTTTTGTAATATCAAATTCAGCCTTTCCAATATTATTTTCTAAGTTTTCTAGTTTTTGACTTGCAACAAGAGTATCTCCGTTTTTAACAACAACCGTAATATTTCTAGCAATGTTTGCTGTATCTTCTAAACTAAATTCAACACTTAATTTATTATTATCATAATCATAGTTTTTATTAACATTTGTTGCTTTTGGTGCTTTTTTAAATAGTTCATAGCTTTGAGCATTTGTTAAATCTATATCTATTTCATCTGTTCCATTTCTTGAAACTATAACTTTTTGAATATTTTTAGTTACATTTTTTTCATTTTCATGAGAAATTCTTACGGTATAAGTGTTTTCTTCTCCTTCTTGTTTTGTTACTTCATATTTTTGACCATCATCCATTACTATATATTTTAAGTCTGCATTTACTGAGTTTGTACTTGTAAATGTTACTATAGCCACATCTGCTTTTACATCTACTTTTGTTATTGATAAATCAGCTGTATATGTTGTAATTATTTGGATTTGTCTTTCTTCAAATATTTCTGATAATTTATGTGTATTTATTTCTCCGTTATTCTCATCATCATCTAAATCATAAGTTCCAGATAATTTTAATGTATATGTTCCATTTGGAAGTTTATCTTTATATTTATTCAATTCTATTTTTGTTGTTTCTGCTAGTTTTAAGTCTTCTTTTAGTACTTCTTCATTTTCTTCATTTGTCAAAATTACTTTAGCATCTTTTATTATTGCATTTTCAGGGTTATTTAAGTTAAATTCTAAAGATTGATCTTTTACAAATTCATTAAATTTATATTCAATGCTTGGTGCATCCTTTAACAAGTAGTATTCAGCAGTTTTTGTGTTATTTCTATCTAATACTACAGTTTCTCCTTCAAACATTAAAACTTGAACATTAATAGTTTTTGGCCCATAATTATCTATTTCTGCTGGAATTGAAACTGTAAATGTTCCATCTTGGTTAATAGTTGCAGGATAGAAGGTATTATTTATATTTATACCTGTTGGTTTGTTTTTGTTATTTGATGTGTATGTGTATGTTATAACAACATCTTTACCTTTTTCTACATAATAGTTTTGAACTTCTGCATTAGTAATACTTGCCTTTGTATCAATTTTTAGCTCTACTTTTCCTATTGTTTCTTTACTGTTATGTACTAAGCCATCAACAGCATCATAATCAGCACCTATTTCAATATAATAAGTTCCTGCATCAAACATATCTTTTTCTGCATCAAAAGTTACTTCTTTAGTTTCTTTAGCAATTTGCTGTCTTAAAATTGTATTACCTTCTGAATCTACTAGTCTTGCTTCTAAATCTGTTATTACATTTTCTGAATCTTCAATATCAATTTTTCCTTTTATTGTTTTTTGGTTATCAAGTACTTCTGACTCTACTTTTGCTGTTGGTTTTGCTTTAAATACTACTACTTCTGCGTTTAAGTCAAAGAATATATGTCCATTATTTAATTCAGCCTCCTGCAATGTAATTGTATGAGTATTGTCATCATATGGAATTGTTACAGTATATGATGTTCCTGATTTTGTAACATCATATTTTTTACCATTTATAGTTACTTTTGTTACATAATGGTCTTCATACTCTTCAGAAGTTTCTGTAATGTTTGTGCTTGTGAATTCTAATGATATTTCTTTATTAGTTGTATCAATATTTTTAACTTTAAAGTCTTTTAATACAAATTCATAATCTTTTTCTAACTCAAATTCTACCCCTTCAAGTGTTGTTATTGATTGATTATCTTTACTTTCTTTATCTTGATCTAAGTCATAAATAATTACAAAATCTGCACTATATCTTACAAATGGTTTTAGATCTTCAAGTTCAATTATACCTTCTAAGTTTTCTATTTTTATTTCTTGTGTCTCATTTGTTTTTAAGTTTGTGATAGTAATTGTTCCACTTACAAAAGTATCTTCTTCATCATTTATTTTATATGAAAGTATAGGTTTTTCTTCTGTTCCGTTAAGCTGAACACTTACTAATTCAGGTGTAGCAGATTTTAATATTTCTATTTCTTGACTATATGATGCATCTACATCTCCAAATTTATCAAAAGAAACTTTAGTTACATTTATTTGTGTTTTTCCTGTATTATTTGGAGCATTAAAATCAACCACATAATATCCATCTGCATTTTTTACTGCTTGTAATTTTTGTGAATTAATATATATATATTTAATTAGTTCATCTGTATTTGTTTCAACTGTATATACTAATTGAGCCTTTTGTCCTTTACCTATGTATTTGCTTTCTTTTCCATTTACAAGTATTTTTCCATTTGTTATTTTAAGATTCAAAGGTGTAGTATAAGAATTATTTGCTTCTTTTTCTACTGATAATTCTTTACTATCTCCTAAATCATATGTAGCTTTTGCTTTTACTTTATATGTTCCTGCTTTGCTTATATCAAAAGAAACTCCGCCTTCTACATATTTTTGTATTTGTAAAGTATTTCCATTTTCATCTAATAAATATATTGTTATATCTTTAATAGCTGAATCATTGTCTGTTATTCCTAAATTTACCTTTATGTTTTTATCAGCTTTTTCTGTACTAATATTTTCAATAGAAGGTGCATTTTTCAAATATACATATTCAAAACTTTGATTTACTTCTTTTTCATATCCATTTTCAAGTATAACTTTTTCAACTGTTATTTTGTTATTTGTACCTTTTGTTCCTTTAGGTAATTGGGCAGTATATTTTCCATTTTCATTTTTTACAGGATATGAAACACCATTAATAACAACTGCTGAAACACCATATTTTGAATATACAGCATTTTCAAAAGTAAGAACTAAACTCTCTCCTTCTGAAACTGTACTAGATAAAGTCATATTTTTATTTTCAAAACCATATTCAGGTGTTTGTTCTGCAGGATTTTGATTATTATTTTCATTATTATTATTATTGTTGTTACTGTTACTGCTATTACTATTGCCATTATTTCCATTACTACTGCTGTTAGTTACTCCACTTGGTCTTTTATTAGAACTTGTTCCTGTTGTTTTGTTTGTAGAACTATTTGAATTTGTAGTTTCACTTGAAGTATTTGAAGTATTAGAATTATCAAAGATGCTAGAATTTTCTGTGTTTTCTTCGTTTTCATCTTCTACTTCATCACCGCTATTTTTTATTTCTAATACATATTCTGTATCTTTTTTGATATTTTCTTCTTGACCAACATTGCTTTCTATATTACTATCTGCTGGCTTTTTAAATGCTTTTATAACAGAAATTGTAAGTAAAGCAAGAATTAAGATTACTCCTATTGCAGTAATTAATCTCTTTTCTTTTTTATTTAAATTGAATTTTGGTAGTAATTTTACAATTGCAAAAATAATGATTAAAACTAATATGACACATAATAATATTAGCCAAGGAAATTCAGCTTTTGTTTCCTCAGTTTTGGCAGATAAGGTTTCTTCTTCTGATTCTAATATTACATCATTTTCGTCCCCTATTATATTAATCTTTTGAGATACATCATCTAGTAAGATTGGATTTTCTCCATCAGTAGCACTTGCACTATATAATGTAACATCTGTATCTCCTGATTTTGCATTTTCTTTTACTTTAAGTTTGATATTTATTTGCTTTTGAGTAGTTTCATCTGATTTATTAATCAAAGAAAATTTACTATCATAATTGCTGTATTTTATATCAGCCCAATTTTCTTGTTCTTGAAAATCTTCCTCTTTTATATCTTCAAAAACATCTTTATCATATTTTAATTTTGCAGTATAACTTGATAAAGAAGAGGTTTCACTTGTATCAAAATTAATAGATACAATTACTTCCTCTCCTTTATTTACTTCTGACTTATTTAAATTTAAGTCCATTTTATCTTCTGCAAAAACTGCTGTTGCAGAGATAAAAATTAATAAAATTGTCAATAAAATTACTACACTTTTTTTCATATTAACATCCACCTTTTATTTATATTTTTTTAAATTGCTGTACTATAATATTCTATCATAAGATATTACTTTTAGCAACATATTTTTACAATAAATTTGCAATTTTCATTGCTATAATTTTTTAAATTTGATACAATACATTTATAATATTCGAAGAGGTATAAAGATATGATTAAATATGAAAATAATCCGGAATATCTAAATGCATTTTTAGATTATAGTACAACTATTTTAAATAAATCACCTAATAGTATAAAAGAATATAATTATGATCTAGCTATGTTTTTGAAGTTTATAAAAATACATTTTGGATTAACAAAAGAAACAGACTTTGCAAAAATCACAATAAAAGACATAGATATTGATACAATTAGAAAAATAGAACTTAATGATATTCATGCCTTTATAGCTTATTTAGCAAGAGAACAAAAATCAAAATCTGCAACAAGAGCAAGAAAAGTTTCTACAATTAGAATATTTTTCAAGTATTTAAGTCAAAAAGCAGATATGAATTTTAGGATTAAAGAAAATCCAGCACAAAACCTAGAAACTCCAAAATTAGATAAAAGATTACCAAAATATTTGAATTTAGAAGATAGTAAAAAATTACTTAAAACTACTGATAATTCAGATAATAGAAATCATGAAAGGGATTATGCAATACTTACCCTATTTTTAAATTGTGGTATGCGTTTATCTGAGCTTGTTGGAATAAATATTACTGATATTGATTTTAGTGAAAATAAATTAAATATAATTGGAAAAGGTAATAAAGAAAGAACTATATACTTAAATAAAGCATGTATAAATGCAATAAATAATTATTTAGCTGTTAGACCAAAACAAGGAATTAAAGCTGATAAATTAAATTCTACAAAAGCACTTTTCTTAAGTGAAAGAAAAGAAAGAATTAGTAGAAGAACTGTTCAATATATTGTATATACAAAATTATTAGCAGCAGGCTTAGATCCTTCAAAATATTCTGTACATAAATTACGTCATACTGCAGCAACTCTTATGTATCAATATGGACAAGTAGATATCAGAGCTTTGCAAGAAGTATTAGGACATGAAAGTATTTCTACAACAGAAATATATACTCATGTTGACAATTCACAAGTTAGAAATGCATTAGAAAGTAATCCTCTTTCTAATTTATAATTTTAAGGTAACACATATGTTACCTTATTTTTTAGAAAACTGGTATTTTTAATTCTTTACCAATGCTTATACTTTCATTTGACAAATTATTACATTGTTTAATATTTTGAATTACATCTCTAATATCATAAGATTTATAATATTCATTTGTTTTTGTTTCGTTATAAGCTATATCCCATAAAGTATCTCCTCGTATAATATATTTACAATCAATTTTAAAAGTTAAAATTACATTAAATAAATGATTGTAAAGAAAATTT
>CANRML010000058.1 GCA_947631725.1 uncultured Clostridia bacterium | reverse complement strand
TGTCATCGCTTTACGTTTTTCTTTTGTTAATGGTTCATAAGCAACATTACTATCACCTTTTAATTGAACTTCTTTTGGTTGATTTGCTAATCTTGGATAAGATACTTGTGTAGCAAGTGCTACTTGTTCATCTTCTGTTAATGTTAAGAAAGCTTGTGCTTCAATATAGTCTAACATATCATTTAATCTGAAATACTTATTATAGAAGTCTTTTAGTTTTTCATCTGTATCTACACGTTCTAATTTATAGTTTTGAGTAATCGCATTTTTAATTCCAGCTTGTTTTAAATCTTCTTCCATTATATTAGGGCTTACCCAACCATCATTAAAGTATTGTTGTAAGTTACCAGCTGTATAATCTTCTGAATTTCCATCATTACCTCTACGTCCATAACCTTTTAAGAATACTTTACTATCTTGATTGTGAAGAGATTCATGTGATGCTACATTAAATCCATTGATAAGCTTGATTACGTTCCAGTAAACTTCTGAACCTGTTGCATATGCACCTGAACCGTTTGAAGCTGGCCATTTATTCATTGCTTCTGCAAAATATTTATGGTAAGGCTCAGTTGTTGTCCAAGCATTGTTGTATACTGTAGCCTCTCCTGCACCAGTATATGTTGTTCTAATATCATATTCCACATCTACAAATGGATTTAAGTAATCTGCTCCTACATAAGTGCGTGCAAATGTATAGAAGTTTTTAATATGTCTAGTGAATTTTGCTATATCGTTATTTATAAACTTATTCAATTGTGCTGGATCATCTGGATTCTTCATATATATTCTAAGTGAACCATAGAATACTTGTGTTGGACAAGTTATTACATACATACTGTTATTTGGTACTGTAAATAATGGTAAGAAACTATTTTGTATATTTCCGCTACGTTTCAAGTGATCCCAAAGTGAATAATAAGTATCATCTTTGCCTATGCTTACATCGAAATAGATTCCTCCGTTCCAATTATCTTTAAACCAATCATTTCCACTTTTATCTGTTAATGATGTTACAAGATAATCTAAGAAATATCCTAAGTTACTTAATCTTGTATATGGTGCTAAATTATTGTTAAAGAAGTTACCTGTAGCATTTGAAGCTGAATTATTTCCTCTTAATAGGTCTACTGTGATATTTTCAAATGTCATCCTATCGTCAAACATATCATCTCCATGGAACATTATAATATCTGCAACTTCTGCTCCATCCATATCAAGTCTATACCAATATTTAAAGTAATTGTATGCATATAGCATTTGTTTTAATTTTCCTGAATCTATTAAGTTTTGTACTATTAAATTATCAAATACATCATTTGTAAATGTTGGTATATATCCAGAATTTGTTACAATATCTTCTACAAATTCACGAATATGATTTTTTGTGTAACTATCAAAGAATTCCTTATATACTCTATAATCTTCTGCTGCTGTCAATGGCTCTAGATCTCTAGTATATGTGTATGAAGATACTTCTGTTATTAAATCATTTATAATTTTTGAATCTTCATGAATTACAAATTTATTATAGTTGTATCCAATATTCAAATCTCCAATTATATATGAAACTACATTTCCATAATAGTCATCATAATCGATTTTATATTCTTTTTCTTCTCCATCTTCAAATACAATACTAATTTTTCCTAAGCTCTTATAGTTGTTTGTTGTAAGTGAAGAAACTAGTTTGCCTTCTTTATTATATGTTAACACATATTTAATAAGTTTCTGGTTAAATATGCCTTTTGTATCTAATTTATTACCATCTGTCAATATTTCTTTTGCATCATAAAATGGCATCAATTTGAACATATTATGATAAATAATTTCTCTATCAGATTTATATTCTTCCATATTTGAAATTCTGTTATAGTCTGGAATATATACATCTGAATTATTAGGTTTTGTACCATTATCTGAGAAAGCAAGTGTTTTTCCTTTTAATGTAGGAAGATTTTCAAAAGATGTATTGTCATCTATATTCCAAATACTTGTATCAAAGTGCATTGTTTTTTCTAAAAATTCTTTATTTATATTTTCTTTTTTTACTGAACCTATATCAAGTTGTTTGGTTGACTTTGTTTCATCCAATTGATAATTATTAGCAGAATTTTTAGCTATATTAGAGTTAGGATTATACATTGCAGCTGCTTTAGTATTTGAATCCATTAAGCTCAAATTATTTTCTAATACTACTCCATCTGCGCTAGATACAATTCCGCCATTTCCACCATATTCATTTAAGTTATAGTAAGGTGTTAATTGTACATTTATAATATTATTTCTAATCTTAGATAAGTTGTTTGATTTTCCAACTAATCCACCATTGAAATGCCATCCTGAAGTAATTCTTCCTTGTACATAACAGTTTTCAATTGTAGAACCATATAGGTATGAAACCGCACCTGCATTTACTTGACCTAGATATCCTGGTGTAAAGTTGATATTTATAGCACTACTATTTATAAGTGCAGAACCTTTTTCAAGTTTATATGCAAAAGCACTATTTTCATCACCTGTGCTACCATTTGCATGAGATATATTATCTATATGAACATTTGAAATTGTTGTGTTTGAAGCTGTGTGTACAATTGTAGCTCCTTGATTAGAATTTGTAAATCTTACACCTTTTATTATCAAGTCTTTAATTTCACTGTTATTTGTAGTTCTAAATAAAGGTTTATGAAGATTACTAATTATATGTCCATTTCCTTCTAGTTTTCCTTCAAAATTAGCAATTATTGCATTTGAGTTATCAAGATTTCCTGGATAATCAGCTAAATCATAATCTTTTTCAAGTGTAAATGTTCCTGTTGGATTTGCATTTATCTGATCTACTAATGATTTGAAAGAGCCTTTATATTCATATGAGTTATCTGATAATACATCTAATGTTACTTCTAATGGTTTTAATGCTTTATCAGTATAAATTTTTGCATCATCATATGCTAATACTAATTTTAATTTTCCATCTGTTGTTTTACTATATTCTTTTATTTCACTGAAAAATGGTGAAACATCTCTCATAGTTACTTTTACTATACAATTTTCTAGAACTTTCAAATTATCTTCTGTTAAGCTATATACTCTTTCTACACCTGTTGTACCATGTCTATATAGCTGAACATCGACAATGTCTTTCATTTCTATATATCTTTTATTAATAGTTACAACTTCGAAATAAACTCTTGTATTATCATAGTGATTTTCACCGCCTTTTACAGCATCTCTATCATAAGTAGAATTTATTGTAACAAAATATTTAGCTGCAACTGTTTTATCAAATGATACTTCATTATCTCCAATATCTAGTATAGATTTATCAAGTTTTCTCACTGTTCCATATTCATCTTGTACAGATATTTGTACTGTTTCACTAGAAGAATCATTATCAGAAATATTTATTGCTAATTTTATAGTATTTGCATCATCTTCTTTTACGTAATAATCAAAACTATCTATTTTTACTATATCTTTTAATACTTCATAAGAAATATTTTGGTTTCCTAAATTTACAGTGTTTCCGCTATTTAAAGTAATAGAATTTATACTAGCATCAACTTTACCAGCATCATTGCTTCCTTTCATTGTAATGTAGTATAGATTGTCATTATTTGAATCTACCTCAGGAATATATGTTTCTCCGCTAACTGTTATATTATCAGGAGAGAATCCTTCTTTTGCTGTAAATTCAAATCCTACTTTTACATTTTCATTTTTCTCAAAATAATTGGTCTTTTCTCCTTTAGTATTATATGTTGTTACATTAACAAATTCTATATCATATGAACCTGTAAGCATAAATTTCTTTGTAAATATTGGTGTGTCATTATATATATTTTGATCTTCTGTTTCACTATTCAATTGATCTGTATCTAAGTCAAATGAGCCTGTTATAGTAAATGTTAATAATTGATCTTTTTCAACTGGGAACTCTAATTTATTAATACCTACTGTAACTTGTTGTGTTTGATCACCTACTAGAGCTTTAAGTGAGCCAGTTGTAACAACACTATCAGGATCTTCTACATTAAATGAGAAAGTAACTTTACCATCTTCGATGTTATTTTCTGTTTTATATTCGCTAATTTTCGGTACATCTTTTAATACCTCAATTTTATCTGTTCTTTCAAAAACTTCAGATGTGTTATTACTAAAGTTAATTTGAGAAACTTTTAATTCTTCAACTTTAGCAGTATTTCCAGCTGTATAATAAATTCTATATCTTTCACCTGATATATGTTCTACAGAATATTCTTTACCATTTATTACTAAAGATGTAATATTTATTGCCTTTGATAGATTTGCGTGGTCATTTGGGTCTACCAATACAACTTTTGTACTACTTATAATATAGTCGACTGATATTGTTTCTCCTTTCTTTGGATAACGGGTTTCAAACTCACTTTTCAAAATTGATGTATTAATTATTGAGTCATATGTTCCTGAATATAGGTGTTCTTCATGGGCAAAACCTGTAAATAGGAAAATATTTGCACTTACATCAATCTGATATGTAGCAGTTGGTGGATTTGGTATATCAAATTCAGCATAATTAGTATCTTTATTAGCTTTTACTGTTTGCAAATGTTGTTTTTGAGAATCTTTTATAACAAATGTAAGCTCTCCGTTTTCTATTGCATCATCTTTGTCTGTAACTCTGAAATATATTCTTCCTTTTCCAGTATTGATATCTTCTTGAACCTCTGTTAAATAGAATTTAGGATATACAGGTGATGTTATACAAGCTATAGTTCTATTTAATTCATAAACAGCACCATTTTCTAATATGATTTTGTTTATAGTAAATGTAGATTGGTCATAACTTTTTGCTGGATAAGATACATAATATGGATATTTAGCTTCCTCATCATATCCTACAGGGAATTCATCACCATCTATAATTATTTTTGTTGATTTATATCCAAATTTGTTATCTAATTTGAAAGACATAGTTAGGTCATCTCTTACAGCATTTACACACCACATATAGTAACCCCAAGGCTCCTCAAATTCAAATTCATAATCTGCTGCTCCAATTAAGTTGATATCTCTTTGATAAATATCTTCTACTTTAGCTGTTTCAAATTTTGGCTCTTCTTCAGGAGGTTCTTCAGTTGCCATTAATGATAAAAGCTTATTTATAATATTTTTCTCTTGTTTTACTTCTGGATCTAAATCATATGATGCATTAACTAAAACATTGTATTGTGTGTTTAGTTTTAATCCTAAATCTTTGATTTCATAAGTATAATCTTCTTTATTTGTATTTAATTCCCTTACTATTTCTTCTTTACCATCACTAATTTTAAATTTAGGAGCTTCAGTTAAAGCATGATCTTTATCATTTAGTTTAAAAGATAATTTACCACTATTTTCATCAAGTATAAAATGTGATAATGATGGAACATCTTTTAATACTTTTATTTTTACTGGATTTTTATCATCAACAGGGTATGTCTTACCACCTACTTGCATTGAAGATACTTTTGGTCTATATACTCCAGACTCTGTAGGGGCTTCAATTACAATTTGATAAGTATCATCAAGTATTTTTCCTTTTTCGTCTTTTACTTTTTCAACATTATATGATGTGCCCTCTAAGTATATTTTCTTAACTTCTTGATCCATATTTGTATAAATCTTATATTGTAATGTTACAGTTCCACCTTTTTCTACAAATTCTTTATCTATTTTTTCTTCTAGTAAAGAAACATTACCTTCAGTTTCTTTTTTCTGTACAAATAAACTCTTTGTATTAAGTGTTTTTCCATCACCTATGTCATATGTTGCTTTTAATTCTATTCTATACATAAGTGATTTTATTAAAGGCATACTAAAGCTTGTAGCACTTAAATCTTCTATTGGTGTTGTTGCAGCAATTTCACCTGAACTGTTTGTCATATATGCTGTCAAACTTCTTAATGTGCTATCAGGATCTTCTAGTTTATAGCTAATAGTTGCAGTATTATCTTCTCTATTTTCTTCGATTTCACTATATTCTGATACTGTAGGCTCTACATATTCGTGAATATATGATACAGGTCTGTCAACTATAAATGTTTTACCACCTAATATTACACTATCAATATTTATAGTATTTACTCCAACTGTTTTTGGCGTTAAAATGATACTATATACTCCGTCTCCTTCTTCTGTAACTTCTTTAGGTTCTCCTCCATCTATTACTATTTTTTCTACATCTTGATATGTCATCACTTCATTTTCAAAAGTCATTTTGGCTGTTCCACCATTTTTTACTCTTCTTGGAATTGTAAGATTTCTCATCTTAAAGTTTACTTCTTCTTTTTTAGCAATTTCAACAGTTTGAGTAACTAAGGTTTCTTTAAATGTGTTGTAATCGTCTTTATCTTCACTGTCTAAGTTATAATTTCTCTCTATTGTTAATGTATATACAGCGCCTGGCTCTAATGTTGCAGTATAAGAATTTAACCCTTCGTGAATTAATTGTTTTAATGCATCTTTACCATCACTACCTACTATTCTTACATAGCTATCTAATAAAGCTTTGTCAGGGTCAGTTACTTCAAAAGATACTGTAAATTCTGATTCTTTATTTGATGTTTTTATATTAGTAATTTCAGGTGTTGTTTTCAATATATCTAATGATATATTATCAGGCGCTGTTTTAAATTCACTTCTATTTATAGTTTTTCCACTGTCAAGTGTTACTCCTAAAATTTCAATGTCTTCTTTTCCAGCTTCACTTTTACCAGTAATATTTACATAGTAATAATCTATTGTTCCATCAGAATTTCTAACAGCTGTTACATCATAATTTTCTCCTTCACTTGTATCATCATTTAGGTCATTTATTTTGATTGATCTAATAGGTAAGTCTGCTCTGTTATTACTTTTAAATCTTAATTGAATTTCTTCATTTTTATTGAAGAATTTTGTTTCTTCTTGTTTGCTGTTAAATGTTTTTGCATCAGTTATAGTTAATTCATAATTAGATATTAAAGTGAAGTCTTTTTCTACTACAAGTGTATCAGAGTTTGCAGAATCCTCTTTATCTGAGTCTAAATCATATATAATATCAATTCTAAGTTTTTGTGGCTCATCTTCTGGAACTTTGAAACTTAATGTTGTTGTTTTTGCATTAACATCTAATTTTTGTGATCCAACAGTAGCTGTTCCTGATATAATTGCATTGTCTGGGTCATTAATATTAAAGTTAAATATTACTGTACCAGTTGATACATCATCTATTTCTGATAATCCATCAATAGAAGGAACATCTTTTAATATATCTACTTCGTCAACATGAGGTGTTGCAAGTGTTTCTTGTACTCCATTTTTGAAGTCTACTCTTTGTAATTTTATACTATATGGCTCAGCTTCTGTTGGAACTACATAATTTTCTACTCTATATATTCCTTCTCTAATTTTGCTTACAGAATATTCCACGTCATTTATCATTAATTTGTCTACGTCAGAGCCAGTATTTGATGTTATTTCATATTCTAAGTCGATTGATGCACCTTTTTCTAGATATTTGTTAGGTTCTTTATTTGTTTTTACATCAATTATAGGTGAAATAGTTATATTTTCACTTTGCTTTAATGATGTTTTGACATGTTCAGCTCCGTCAACTGAATCATAATCTGCAAAGATTTCAACTGTATATTCTCCTGCATTAATACCTTCAAATGTAGTGTCTATTCCTTTTAAGTCATCTATATCTTGTAGCTCTATATCATTTAATTTTAACTCTGCTCCTGA
>CANRML010000057.1 GCA_947631725.1 uncultured Clostridia bacterium | reverse complement strand
TTATTATCTTGCTTAAATGTAAATGATACATTGTCTAATAGTTTTACTCCATCTACTGTTTTTGATATGTTTTTAACCTGTAATATTTCTTTTCCTGGCTCTCTTTCTGGCTTGAAGTCTATATATGGATATTTTCTGTTTGATGGTTTGATTTCTTCTAGTTGAATTTTTTCTAGTGTCTTTTTCCTAGATGTTGCTTGTTTTGATTTTGATGCATTTGCACTAAATCTTGCTATAAAGTCTTGCAATTCTTTAATTTTTTCTTCTTTTTTCTTATTTTGCTCTCTTGCTTGTTTTAATGCTAATTGGCTTGATTCATACCAGAAGTCATAGTTTCCTGGGTATAAAGTAATTTTTCCAAAGTCTACATCTGCTATATATGTACATACTTTGTTTAAGAAATATCTATCATGTGATACTACAATAACTGTATTTTCATAATTTATTAAAAATTCTTGTAACCAGTTTATGCTTTTTAAGTCTAAGTCATTTGTTGGCTCATCTAATAGCAATACATCTGGGTTTCCAAATAGACTTTGTGCTAATAAAACTTTTACTTTTTCGCGTGGCTCTATTTCCTTCATATATTTATAGTGCTCTTCTGGATTTATTCCTAAGTCATTTAATATCATTGCTGCATCTGATTCTGCATTCCATCCATCTAATTCGGCAAATCTTTCTTCTAATTTTGCAGCTTTCATACCATCTTCTTCTGAAAAGTCTGGTTTACTATATATTGCATCTTTTTCCTTCATTATGTCATATAGTTCTTTATTCCCCATTATTACTGTATCTATTACTGTATATTCTTCATATGCAAAGTGGTCTTGTTTTAAAATAGATAGTCTTGCTCCTTTTTCTAAACTGACATCTCCTTTGCTTGGTTCAAGTTCTCCTGATAATACTTTTAAAAATGTTGATTTTCCTGCTCCATTTGCTCCGATAATCCCATAACAGTTTCCTTTTGTGAATTTTATATTTACGTCTTCAAATAAAACTCTTTTTCCAAATCTTACGGTTACACCATTTGTGGTTAGCATAGGTTTTCCTCCTTTTTGTTTTGTACTTGCCTATTATATATTATTTGATTACTTTTTTCAAGTGTTAAAGTTTAAAAAATAAGCAATATAGCTTTATTTACTATATTGCTTTTTTATTAGTCTTCAAATAATAATTTTATTCCCCAAAGTCCTGAAATTCCTACTAATCCGTATATTATTCTTGATAATACAGTCATATCACCAAATATTGCTGCTACTAGGTTAAAGTTAAATATTCCTATTAGTCCCCAATTTATTGCACCTATTATAACTAATGCTAAGGCGATTTTATCTATTACTTTCATTTTTTTACCCCTTTCTTTTTGTTTTTATTTTCTTTTTAATATGATATGCTTTTTTGGGTTTTTTATTCATTTTAATTGCTTTTTTTTATTTTTTATGATACTTTTGTATTGAAAATAAAAAATGAGGTGATAGTATGGCAAGAAATGTTAGGGCTAAAAGAAATAGAAAACTTTCAACTTTGCAAAAAATTTTACGAGTTGATACAAAAAAGGTTATTTGTGTTTTATTGATTTTATTTTTAATATTTTTGATTTCATTTTCTATTACTAAAATTTTAATTGTGTCCGCTTCTAAAAAAGCTATTAATTATGATATGGAAAAAGTTGTTAATTTGGATAATTCTACCAAAAAAGAAGCTTCTTCAGAAAATGCAATGTCTAATTATACTACACCTGAACTTTTAAATGATGGGAATTTAGAAGATACTTCTGTTTCTTCTGATGGTTCTCATTTTTTTACTTTATGCGCTATTGGTGATGTTATGTGTCATAACACACAATATATGGATGCATATAACAAGACTACTGGTGAATATGATTTTTCTTATGTTTTTAATGATATTATAAAATATACTCAATCACCTGATATTACTATTGGAAGTTTGGAAACAAGTTTTGCTGGAAGTGAGGTCGGATATAGTAATTATCCAAGATTTAATTCTCCTGATAATTTAGCTTATTGCATACGTAAAATTGGTGTTGATGTTCTTTCTACTGCTGGTAATCATTGTTTAGATATGGGATTTTCTGGTTTGTCTAAAACTATTGATGTTTTAGATGGATATCATTTAGCTCATCTTGGTACTTATAAGACTAAGGAAGATAGTGAAAAGATTTTGTATCAATATGTAAAAGGCACAAAAATCGCTTTTGTTAATTATACTTATGGTACTAATGGTATTCCTCTTCCTAGTGATAAACCTTTTTGTGTTAATTTGATTGATAAGGAGTTTATAAAGTCTCAATTGGATAAGGCCAAATCTGAGGGTGCTCAAATGATTGTTGCTTGCATGCATTGGGGAACTGAATATAGAACTACTGCAAATGATGAACAAAAGGATTTAGCTGATTTTCTTTTTCAAAATGGTGTTGATATTATTTTAGGTAATCATCCTCATACTTTAGAGCCGATGGAAAAAAGGACTGTTACTTTGGATGATGGAACTACAAAAGATGGTTTTGTAATTTATGCATTGGGCAATTTTATTTGTGATCAAAATGCTGAAAATACTCGTAATTCTATTATTTTGAATTTGCAAATTACTAGAAACTCTGATGGAAAGATTTCAATTGATAGTGCTACTTATACTCCTATTCATATGTATAAAAATCCAAATGCTACTTCTCATAAGTTTAAAGTGCTAGATATAAATCAATCTATTCGCTCTTATGAAGATGGTTCTGATACTTCTATCGGAAAGGCCAAACATGAAGATTTAAAAGTTCAATTACAAAAAATTAAGTCTATTGTTGGTGAAGAAATTTTGGAATAGCAAAATACCTTGCTTTTATTGCAAGGTATTTTTACATCTTTATTATTTTTTCCCATGGTAATTCGTCTTTTCCAAAGTGTCCATAGTTTGTAGTTTTTTTGTAAATTGGTTTCTGCAAGTCTAAGTATTTTATTATTCCATCTGGTGTTAAGTCAAATTTTTCTTTGATTAGTTCTATTATTTTATTTTCTGGAATAGTGCTTGTTCCGTAGGTATTTATCCAAATTGATAATGGTTCCTTCATCCCTATTGCATAAGATATTTGTATTTCACATTTCTTTGCAAGTCCATTGGCTACAACGTTTTTAGCTATATGTCTTAACATGTATGCTCCAGATCTATCTACTTTGCTTGGGTCTTTTCCTGAAAAAGCTCCTCCTCCGTGTCTTGCCATCCCACCATATGTATCTACTATTATTTTTCTACCTGTTAGTCCTGTATCTCCTAAAGGACCACCTATGATAAATCTTCCTGTTGGATTTATATAAATTTTAGTTTTTTCATCCATCATATTTTCTGGTATTACTTCTTTTATTACATATTTTTTTATGTCTTGTTTTAATGTTTCTAAGTCTACTTCTGCTGTGTGTTGTGTTGATATCAATATTGTTTCTATTCTTTTCGGTTTATCATTTTCGTATTCTACGGTTATTTGAGTTTTTCCATCTGGTCTTATGTATGGAATTGTACCTGTTTTTCTTACTTGTGTTAATTTCTTTGCTAATTTATGTGCTGCCCATATTGGATATGGCATATAGTTTTCAGTTTCGTCTGTTGCATATCCAAACATAATTCCTTGGTCTCCTGCCCCTCCTACATCTACTCCTAATGCTATATCTGGGCTTTGTTCAGTTATATTTATATTGATTTTACAAGTTTTATAGTCAATATCTATTTCACTGTTTTCATATCCTATTTCTTGAATTGTTTTTCTGACTATTTCTTCTATTTGTTTTTTATCAATATTTGCTGTTGATGTAACTTGTCCTGCTATTGTTATCTCGTCTTTGGCTGCAAATGTTTCTACTGCTACTCTTGATTTTTCGTCTTTTTCTATATATGCATCTAAAATACTATCTGATATATAGTCACATAGTTTATCTGGATGTCCTTCTGTTACACTTTCACTTGTAAAATAGTATGTGTTCATTTGCTCCTCCTCTTTAATAAAAAAAGATTTTAAATTTTATTATTTAAAATCTTTCTAAGTGGTGAGCCATAGAGGGTTCGAACCTCCGACCGTCAGATTAAGAGTCTGCTGCTCTACCAACTGAGCTAATGGCCCGTTTGTATTTTGATTTTATTTATAAAATTTTGTGCATTATTATTATAATACTTTTTTAGTTATTTTGTCAATACTATTTTTCTTAAAGTGCATTATTTATATAGTTTTGAGAGTTCCGTAAAAAAAGGACTTATTTTACTAAGTCCTTTGATTTTAGTTTTTAGTTTCTTCATTATTTGTTTTGTCTTTGTCCTGTGTAGCTGGTGTATTTGTTGTTGTCGTTTCTTCTTTTGCTGGTTGTTTTGTAGTTGTTTCTGTTGACTTTTCAGTTGTCGTTGTATTGTTTGTTTGAGGCTTTGTTTCTGTTTCTTTTTTTGTATTTGTTTGTAATCCTTTTGTTCCTCTTATTATTATTTTTTGCATTGGATCATATGTGTCTTTTGATAAAAGTGTTGTTGATATTACTTTTCCATTTAACATTTTATACATATATGTTTCTGTTTTCTTACCATTTGCTCCTTTTTGTTTTACTTTTTCTGTTCCTGCTGCTAATGTTGGATCATCTACATATTTAGTTGATGTTGGTAATGTTGATATTGTTACAGTTCTAAATGAAAATGTGTATTCTGTTTCTTCTTTTATTCCATATATAGATACTACTGCTACCCCGTTTTTTGCTGATGCAACGATTTTTACTGGATATTTTCTTGTGTTTTTGAATTTAAAGTCTGTTGTTCCATATACTACTGTTGCATCCATCCCTGCTTCTACATATGATGTAACAAATTGATGATTTTTTCTTTCTACTATTCCTAAATTTGCTCTTAATACTGCATTATATAATGTGGAAGAAATTTGGCAAATTCCTCCTCCTATTCCATCTACTACTTGACCTGCTGAATATACTTTTGCATTTTTATATCCTGCTGTTGCTGAACGTGGTCCTAATGTTTTATTATATGAAAAAGTTTCTCCTGGTAATACAACTTTTCCATTGATTTTTTCACATGCTAGTCTTAAGTTTGTTGTTCTATCTACATCTCCTCCATCATAGTTTGTTTTAAATGTTCCTAGTTGGTCTGGAAATGCTTCTGTTCCTATTTGGTCTGTTGTTACTTTTGGGCTTGTTATTATTAAGTCTATTACATATTCTTCTTGATCTGTTTCTAATAGTTTTTTTGCTGCTTCCATGTCAAAGTCTATTCCTTCTACTTCTGGATGTATTGTGAAAGGATCTTTTGTGTAATATGCATCTTGCACTTCTTTATATACTTCTGCATGGATTTGCTCTAAGTTTATTGCTTGAGGATTTGTTTGTAATACTGGTATCTCAATATATTCGTCTGTCATTTCTATTGTGTCTAATTTTTCTTTTATTTCGTTTAACATTATTTCTGTATTTATTTTTACTCCTGTTTGGCCTTTTGTGATTTTTAGTTTTCCTTCTTCAATATAGTATGAGGAATCTACCATAACTCCTGGTAAATTCGTTCCTATGTCTTCTATTGTTTTTCTTGCTATTTCTTCGTTTAATTGCATTTTTACATCAATATCTATTTTTCCTAATAATGCCCATAGAGTTTTATAATTATTTACAAAAATATTGTCATTTCTACCTATATTTATTGCTTGTTCTACTGCTTCTTCTATTCCATATGTGGTTTCTAATAAGTTTGCATTTATAGTGGTTTCATAGTCTTGATATTTTGCTGGAATTTCTTTTTCTAGTTTCTCTTGATATATCTTCTCTAGTTTTGCCTTGGCATCTTCTTTTGTTAGTCCTGATACGTCTACTCCTTCTATTTTGATTCCACTTACAATACTTGTTTTATTCATATTTAATAGTGCAAATATTGTTGAAAATATCAATGCTATTGCTATTATTATTGGAATTGTAATAGCTAATATTAGTTTTATTTTCCTTTTCTTTTTTGTCTTTTCAATCATTTTTTCTAAATTTTTTTCTACTTTTTTAGGCTCGTTTTGAATTTGCTTGAATTTTTCTTTTGTTTCTTCTTTTATCGTTTCTTTTCCCATAATATCTCCCTTCACTCTTCCTTTTTATATTACCACAAAAAAATAATTTTTACAACATTTTTAGGCCATTTTTTATTTTATATTTATGTCTTATATTTCTTTATTTAATCATATGTTTATGGTTTAATTTTATTCTAGTTTTAAAATTTTGACAATTTTTTAAATTTTTTTTACAAAAATACTTGAAGATTGTAGAATTTAATATTATAATGTTGATAGCAAAAGATAAGCAAAGGGAGTTTTTTAAGATGGAATTAATGAAAAATATATTTTTTAATACTGATAAACTAATTGAAAATACTAGTGTAAAGATATCTTATACTGGTAAGTTTTTTCAGGATGGTTGTGAAGAAGTTTTTATTCACTATGGTTTTGGCTTAAATTGGGATGGTCTTAATGAAGTAAAAATGGAAAGATCTGAATTAGGTTTTCAAGCTGAATTAAATTTAAGTGGAACAGAAACTTTTAATTTTTGCTTTAAGAATAATTTAGATGACTGGGATAATAACGATGGTCAAAATTATATATTTGAATTAGAAAAACCTCAAACTGATTTAATTGTTCTAGATGATGAACCTAATGCTATTGGTTCTGCTAGAAAATTGAGAAGGTCTTATTTATGGAGTAAAAAGGTCCGTCTAGCTGTTTATAAGATAATTACTTACCTTCCAAAATTGATTTCTGGTAATTACAAAAGGAAAACTAAGCCAGTTGACAATGCTGAATAATTAAAATAAAAGAAGTAGATTTGTTCTACTTCTTTATTTTATGTTATAACCCAACCTCCATTTATAGAAATAATTTGTCCTGTTGTGTAAGTGTCTTCTATTAGCCATTTTACACATTTTGCTATATCTGTAGGATTTCCTATTTTATTTAATAATATTTCTTGTTTGATTTCATCTAGTTCTTTTTTTGTTAGTGCTGAATTCATATCTGTATCAATAATTCCTGGAGAAATTGAATTAACTCTTATTCCTGATGGTCCAAGTTCTTTAGCAAGTGATTTTGTCATTACATCCATCCCTGCTTTTGAAATAGAATATACTGTTTCCATTGATGCTCCTACTTGTCCCCAAATTGATGAAATATTTATTATCCAGCCTTTTTTATTGTGTATCATATTGGGTGTTACTTCTTGACACATGCAAAATGCACTATATAAATTTGTATTTATGATTGTTTCCCAATCTTTTTTTGTTACATCTTCAATTTGTTGAATCTTATCAATTCCTGCATTGTTAATTAGCCCATCTATTTTTTTGTATTTTTCTAGTGTAAATTTTACCAATTTTTTACACTCTTCTTGCTTTGAAATATCTGCTTGAAATATCTCAATATTTTTTCCTTGTTTTTCTAGTTCTGCTTTTAGTTCATTTGCTTTTTGTTTTGATTTGTTATAATTGGCTATTATTATATGCCCTTCTTGTGCTAATGTTTTTGCTATTTCTCGACCTATTCCCTTTGATGCTCCTGTTATAATTATTACTTGTCTTTCCATAATACCTCCATTTTTCTATAAAAAAGCAGGTGCTATTTTGAAACACCTACAAGCAAAAAAGCCAGCAACCAAGATTATTCAAGACTACTGACCTTATGGAGCCACTTCCCAGATTCGAACTGGGGACCCTCGCATTACAAGTGCGATGCT
>CANRML010000056.1 GCA_947631725.1 uncultured Clostridia bacterium | reverse complement strand
AACAAATCCTAGATAAAAGTTTATTAAAACATTTATAAATGAAATTATAAGCATATATCTAAAGTATTTTTTATTTTTATTTTTATTTTTATTTAATCTTATCTGATATTTTCTTAATTCTTGTATAAAATATATTGACATACATCCCCAAAATATTGGATTTATTATATTTGTATAAATACTTGCTTTATATATCGATAAATTAACTGTTACAATCAAATATATTACTAGTATTATAAATATTGATTTATTCTTGTACATATTCTACAATTCCAGTTATTGTTTTAGTTTTTATTTCTGGCACTTCTGTTGTTTCTTGATTATATTTAAGTTTTACTAAAAAAGTAGCCTCTTCTCCTGATTTTAGTGTATTCGTAAGTGGTGTTGTTTCATAGCTAATTGCTTCTGAGCCTCCATCTTCTTCTTTAAAAATTACATTGTTTAATTTAGCATCAATTGTTCCAGCATTTTTAACTGTTATGGCATATGTTACTATATCTCCTGGTTTTTTTAATTTTGCATTAAATGTTGCAGTTGTATTTGTATATTGAGGATCTCCATCATCACATCCTTTACTTATTTCTTGTGTTTCTATATTACTTATTCTTACATCCCACTCACCTGTGATTTCTGCTGTTCCATTTATATTGAAATGAGTTGCAAATGCTGAATATCCTACTGCCATTAGTAATATTACTATCATTAAAATTCCAATAACAATATTTTTCTTATATTTCATTTTTGCTCCTCCTTTTTTGTTTCTTCATATTTATTATATGATTTTTCTTTTCAGTCTGTACCTATTGGAATTAATGCTTGTATAAACAAAAAAAGCAACACATTTTTGTATTGCTTTTTTTGTGATTAAAATTTTACTCTTTTAAGGATGGTACATATTCATCTTGATCATTTACAGCATAATCAACTAAACAGTCATGGCATGATTTGAATTTTTTGCACCGCCATGCAGAAGTCCACATTTCGTCTGCTGAAACACAAGCATTCATTTTCTCCCACTCCATTACCTTTTCAGCTGGAGTTATCTTTCCTCGAGAATGAATATCATTTATTTCTTCTTGTGTTAATGGTTTGAATTCAGGCGTTATATATTCTTCTATTTGCTGTTTTCTTTTCTTATGCTTCTTTTTTGAAAGTGGCATTATTGTTGTGTATGCCAATAGCACTAAAAATATTGCACCTACCAGAATAATAGTAATTTCAATCATTTTTTCTCCTCCCGAAATATTATTTTTCTTGTTGTCAGATACCTGTGTTGAAAACAGGAGTACAACTTCTAGTTTATACTAGATTAATATTATTATATCACAGTTACATAATATTTTCAATTGTTGTATAAAAACAATTTAATTCATTTTAAAGCCAGTAAGGTTATAGTTTCCTGCATCATCTGCTTCAAATGTATATACATAAGTATGTAAGCTGTTTGATATGTTTGATATTACTTTTTTTGAGCTTTCTGATATTCCTATTTCATGATTACCATATTCTTCTGCCTTTATTTTGCTTAGTTTACCTTCAAATATATTTGAGGTGAAGTCAAAGTTTTTATAAATTATATATTCAAAATCAAATGTACTTTCTATAAATTCCGTATCTATAAAAGCTGTTTTTACATATACTTCTACTTTATTTCCATTTTTTAATACTTTTTCTGCTTCTTGGTGTATAAATGGAACATCTCCTCCTCCACCTTGGAAAACATTTGCTGTATATGTTCCGTTATTATACTCTATTATTCCCATGTTATCTGTATATCCACCGTAATTATGAAATGTCTCTACATCTATTTGCTTAAATTGTTCATCTTTATATTTTAATTTATCTCCAAAAATATTCGTTATGCTTTGCTTCATTTTGTCTTTTGTTAAAGTTTCTTTTAATGTTTCATCTAAAGTTTCTTTATTTTGTGCTTTATCCCATCCTAATCGTAATACTAAATCATTTGGAATATTATTTATATTAAATTCTCCTACTTTATACATACTAGCTACAGCATATGTATTAAATGATATTTTTTCAATTAGTGATTTTGACAAATTGTCATTTAAATCTAATTCTTCTGCTTTTTCATTTGCACCTTCTATTTGATTTTCAGTAGTATTTACTATTTCATTTTCTACGTTTTGATATTCTTCAGTGTTTTCATTGTTTGTATAGTTTGTCTCTACTTTAGCATTTTTTGTAGTATGTGTATATACTCCTAATGCAATAAGTGATACTAAAAGTATGATTATTATAATTAAACATACTGCTGTTCCAAAACTCATTTTAATGTATCTTTTTTCTCCCATTTTATTTCCCCCAATCTTAAAATTAATTATTTTCTTTTATGTTTATTCATTATTATTAGAGTATATTATTTATATATCAAATGCAATTACAAACAATTTATTTTTTTATTACATTTTTATTACGCTGTATATTTGAAATAATGCTAGCATGAAAAGTTTTATAAACTTATGATCTTTTCTATTATTTCTGTATTTTCTATTTTGTTAATTCCAGAGCATTTCTTTCCTAAATCTTTTATAGATGCACCTAAATGATACATTTCTTTATCATCTATTACTATAAATCTATCATGAAATTTATTTGTTTTAGAAATTTTTAATATTGGATATTCTTCATTGAATTTTTTGATATCTAATTTTTCAATATTACTTTTGTTTGATGTTAAAATAACTGCCTCTACATTGTTTTTCTTTTTTGTCAACATTTTTAAAATACTGTCATTGATATAATTATCTATGATTAAAATTTTATTATTGGCTTTTTTTATAATATCTATAATTAAAAGATAGCTATCATATATTTGCCCATTAAAAAATATTCTTTGGTTCATGTTTTGTTCTTGTTGCAATTTATTAGACATATTGTTAATCTTTTTATTATTCTCTTGTATCTGATATTCTATATTTGTCAATCTTTTCAAGACTTGTCCATTAATCATCAAAAATTTTTTCATTTCTGCAAAAGCATTTATAATATTTATACTTACTTTAATAGATAAATTACTTTTTAATAATCCGGAAAGCATAGCTATTCCTTGTTCTGTAAAAACATATGGTAAATACTTTCTACCTTTATACTTAATATTTTTTGAAGTGGTCACAATTTGTGACCACACAATCTCTAATTCTCTTTCTGTTAATTTAAAGCAAAATTCTTCCGGAAATCTTTCTTTGTTTCTATTTATAGTTTGATTTATCTTTTTTGTTTCATAATTATATAGCATAGCAACATCACTATCTAGCATAACCTGTTTTCCTCTTATTGTATATATCAGATTTTTAATATTTTCATTGCTTAAACTGTTTTCCTTCATATCTTCACATCCTTTTTAGTTTTGTATGTATTATAGAACATATGTTTTATGTTGTCAAGGCTTTTTTGCTTTTTTATAAAAAAATTTACAAGTTATATTCTAATAATTTGCCCAACATAAATATAATTGGGATTACTGATTCTATTCTTGTTTACTAAATAATCAACTGTAACTCCGAATTTTTTTGCAATTTTTGTAAGGGTATCTCCTCTTCTAACAATATAAGTAATATCTTGATTTGGGTTTCCTAATTCAAATAATTCCATACTTGTACTTTCTGTAATACGTAACTCCTGCCCTGGAAAAATAAGGTTTGGATTTTGAATATCATTTATTTCTACAATATGACTAACTGTAACATTATATGCTCTTGCAATTTGTGATAATGTATTTCCTGGTTTTACTGTATACACAATACTTCCTGTTCCACGTTCTTCATTTCCCTGTACAGTAGAATTTTCTAGTATTCTTAATACTTGCCCTGGAAAGATAAGATTTGGATTTGAAATTTGATTTATTTGAGCTATTTCAGAAACTGTAGTTCCATATGTTTTTGCTATTTTATATAATGTATCTCCTTTTTTTACAGTATAAAATATGCTTCTAGTATTTAAACTATTTTCACCATTTGGATTTTCTGTTTGTGGTATTTCTTCTGTTCCATCTAAAAAAATTTCTTTTGTGTAAATATCTCTATCTACACTTCCATTAATGCCACTAATTCTACCTCTATCTGTATATTGCCAACCTATCCACCCGTTCCAATTTGAACGTGCTCTTTCAAGTATTTCTCTAGTTGTATAATCTGCTATCCATAATGGATACTCATTTGCTAATTCTTTAGAAAATACACTCTGAGAATTAAATAAATCACTATATATCATAACTTCTTTATTTGTTAATCTTTTAGTCGTTTCTAAAAAAGCTTTAGCAATTTCATTTATCTCTGTTACACTCACTCCTCCAAATACTTCATAATCTAACACTAATCTGCAATCTGGTACTTTTCCTGAAATTACAGATGAAAAAAATCTAGCTTCTCTTTCCGCTTCTTCTATATTAGTTGCTGTTAAAAAATGATAAAATCCTACTTTTAATCCATTTCTTTTTGCATTTTCATAGTTCAAGTCAAAATATGCATCCTTTATATTGCTTCCTTGGCTTGCTTTAATATATACAACTTCAATTCCACTATTTTTAACTCGTGCATAATCTATGTATCCTTGCCAATTACTCACATCAATTCCTTGATATATTGGATCTGATATTGAACTTATTGCATATGTACTAGGTATATTCATAAAACAAAAAAATGTAGTAATAATTAAACAAATAAATATATGTTTAAGTTTCATTTTAAACACAACCTTTATATAAAAAATAGGGGTATTTCTAACCCCTATTCAATAATATGTGTTTATTCATATACTGTTACTCTTTTAACTATTAATTTTGAAAAATCATTGTGCTCATTTTCTAATTTTGCTATATGAAATGTTTTTCCTCTTTTTATATTCAAATCAATTTGTGAAATATCTACCATTACTTTACTTGAAAAGTCCATCCCTATAGGTAATGTCTTGTTTTGATTATCATAATAGATAATATTGGTAAATCCTAATATATTTTGCCCTTTTTCCAATAAAATTTTATATAAGTTAATATTATTACCTTCTTGTTTGCAAACTTCTTTTATTTCATTTTCTGGGTTCATATTAAATACATTAAATTGATTTTCATCTAATTTTTCTCCTATAATTGCTTTATATAATGTTACATCTTCTGGAGATTGAATTTTTTCAAGAGCATGTTTTATATTTTTTACGACTTGCTCTAGGCTTAGCTTAAATCCGAATTTGTCTAGTCATTTTTGTGATTTCTAATATGTTAAATTTATCTTTTTCACTTTCACGATGTAATTTGTTTCCTATTTTCTTGATTTTTGTATTATCTTCTGATATTCCACCAAATATATCAAACTCATCATCTTCTAGTTCATCATAATCTTCGTTTTCTCTTAATTCCTTTTTTAATAGTTTTAATAATGTCTCAACATCTTTTGGTGTAACTATATTTAATTTAATTTTATTTAACATATCTAATATATTTGTACTTGCAATATATATGCTATCTTGTTCATCAATTGTTAATTCTTCTCTTTGCATTGTGTCTAAATTAATTCCATAATTTTCGAAGTCTTCTTCATAGTCAAAGGTTTTTTCTATTCTTTTAATAACTCCTACTTCCTCTTCTTCACCTTCTGGTAAAACTGTCATTTCGTCTTTATTGCTATATTTCCAAAATTCAAAAATACTTCTTTTATGTTTATCTATTTCTTCAATGAAATTAGTTGCATTTTCGATTTTCTTTTTCATATTTTTATTTTTTAATTTAATTGCATTTATGTCCATAACTATATCTTTTAGTTTTGTTTCTTCTTTTTCAAGTTCTTTATAGCTTTGAATTAGTTCTTCTATTGTATATTTTTTAATACTTCTTTCATGTAAGTTTTGGCTTTCTTTTTCAACAAATAGTTCTTGTTTTTCTTCTTTTCTTCTTTCTAATGGAGTGGTTCCTTTTATTTTTTTACTTTTTTTACTATATTTAAAGTAATATTTGAATTTTCCAAAAAATGTTTTTTTACACTCTAAAAATGTAGAAATTTGTTTTTCTTTTTCAAGATATTCAATATCTTGCATTGCTGCTATCTGTTTTAATTCTTCTAATTTCTTTTTATCTTTCTCTAATTCTTCTGCTATTTCTTTTTTTGATTTTATGCTAGCTGCATATTGTTCTTTTATAAAAGCAGGCATTTCACTATATTCAATTTTTCTATCTTTGAAATAGAATTCTAGTATTCCTTTTGTATTTACATCTGTTGTGAATTCAAAATAATTTGGGATTTCTGTTTGCATTATAAACATTGCTTTTAATATCTTGTAAAAATGATTTGCTTCTATATTATTTTTTAATACAACATGATATAAACTTTTTATTTTTCCATATACACAAGTTTCCCCTACAATATGTATATTTAAATTATCTCGATCATTATATACTTCATAGATAGTTGGCCATTCTTTTGTAAATAGCCATATATAATTCTGAATATCTTCAAAAGCATCTTTACTCAAATATCTTCTAGAATATTCAACTCCAATTACTGGTACATATACCATATTTGCATTATTATTTTCTAATTTCTTTTTTAATAGATAAAAAAATGCAGAATAATCACTATCAGTTGTTGGCACTATCATAAAATATTTACCTGTTGCTTCTGCATAATATATTTGCCATAAATAATTTCCTTCAAATCTAACTTTGAAAGGTATTTCTTTTGCCAAATTTTTTTGTTCTTCTTCTATTTTTTCAACATCTTCTATGTTCATTTGTTTTAGCATATTTAAAAATACTGCATATTTTAATAAATTATCTTCTTCTTGATTGTCTAAATATTGTGCTAATGGTCTTGCTTTTTTATATTTTTCACTTAACTCATCTAATCGATTTGTTGGAGATAACAAAATTTGAATTTTATTTACTGGTATATATCGATATTGTTTATATTTTGTTTCATCATATCCTTTTGGAATTCGATAATTTAGTGGTTCGTATTCTAATATGCTTTCTGGAACTTTATCTAAAGATAGCCCTATATATTGTAATTTTTGCTCGATTTCTGGCTCTAAACTAGTTTTTCTCTTTTTTGGCACTTTGAATTACTCCCTTCAAAAAATATCATAAAATGTTTTAAATTCGTACCCTTGTCCTGCTAAATAGTCAATAATTTGTGGTAACATTTCTGCTGTAACTTTTTTAGCCTGTGCATCATGCATTAAAATTACTAGGCTATTTTTTCCTGCTGATGTAGCTTGTAATCGATTCATTGTGTATTCTGCTGTTGGTTTACTTGTTTCTGCATCTCCTGTTAGACAATTCCAATCAATTTGATAAATTTCATTTTGAAGTAGTAATTCTTTTGCTTGTTTCTTTATTTCTGCATATTTTCCGCCTGCAAGTCCTCCTGGAAAGCGGAATAAATGTGAATTGAATTCTGGTTCCCCAATTGCTGCTTTTATTGCATCATTTGTTTGATTAAATTCATCTAAAACTGTTTGTGGAGAAGAATATATTGATGAGTAAACATGAGAATATCCATGATTTGCAATAAAGTGTCCTTCATCAAATACTCTCTTTACTGTATCTGGTAATCTTTGCACATTAGAACCTAACATAAAAAATGTTGCTTTTACATTTTTTTCTTTTAAAGTATCTAAAATAGTAGTTGTTACTATTGATGGTCCATCATCAAATGTTAAAAAAGCTCTTTTAGTTTCTGAACGATATATTGTTTCAAAATCCTTTTTGGCTTGTTCTGTTACTTGTGGTAGTTTTTCTTTTCTTTTTTGTTCTTCTAGTGCAATTCTTTCTTGTTCTAATCTTTCTTG
>CANRML010000055.1 GCA_947631725.1 uncultured Clostridia bacterium | reverse complement strand
ATTGCAATAGTTATTCTCTCTCCTACTGCTGAGCCCATACTTCCCATTAAAAAGTTTCCATCCATAACTGCAAGTACACATCTTTCTCCATCAATTTGACATATACCACAAGTTACAGCTTCTTTTAAATTTGTTTTTTCTTTTAGCATTTCAACTTTTTTTAAATAGCCTTCAAATTTTAGTGCATCCCTTGTTAAAATATTGCCTGCAATTTCTTTAAATGTCCCTTCATCTGCTATTTGTTCAATTCTTCTTCTTGAAGATAATCTAAAATGTTTTCCACAATATGGACAAACGCTAAAATTTTGATGTAATTCTTCTTTATAAATAATTTCTGAGCAAGCTTCACATTTTACCCATTTGCCTATCATTTTGTCAGATGCTTCTTTATTTTTAGTTGCAATTTCTTCTTTTTCATTTACTTTACGTACTTTGTTAATTATCATTTTTAGTCATGTTCCTTTCTATAAATGATGTATCATAATTATTTGTTACAAAGTCTGCATTTTTTAATATATCCAATATAAATTCAACATTTGTATCAATTCCTTCTACCACTACTTCTGCCACTGCACTCTTTAGTTTTGAAATTGCTTCCTGTCGATTTTTTCCATGTGCAATGATTTTTGCAATCATAGAATCATATGTAGGTGGTATTGTATATCCTGAATAGATTGCAGTATCTACTCTTATTCCATTTCCTCCTGGAAGATGTAATCCTGTAATTAATCCTGGACATGGTCTGAATTTTTTTGATGGATTTTCTGCATTTATTCTTGCTTCAATACTATGTCCTGATAGTTTAATATCTTTTTGCTTATATTCTAATTTTTCTCCTGAAGCAATTTTTATTTGTTCTTTAACTATATCAATATCTGTTAACATTTCTGTAATAGGATGTTCTACTTGTATTCTTGTATTCATTTCCATAAAATAAAATTTCTTATCTTTGTCTAATAAAAATTCGATTGTTCCAGCATTTGTATATCCTATTTCTTTTGCTGCATTTGTTGCAATTTGACCGATTCTTTCTCTGGTTTTTTCGTCTATTAAAGAACTTGGAGTTTCTTCAATAATTTTTTGATTGTTTCTTTGAATTGTGCAATCTCTTTCTCCTAAGTGGACACAATTACCATATTCATCTGCTAATACTTGAATTTCTATATGTCTAGGATTTTGAATTACTTTTTCCAAATAAATACTTTCATCATTAAATGCTGATTTTGCTTCTTGTTTTACTAAATCATATGCTTTTTCTAGTTCATTTTTAGAATTTACTATACGAATTCCTTTTCCTCCGCCTCCAGCTGATGCTTTAAGCATTACAGGATATTTTATTTCTTCTGCAAGTTTTAATGCTTCTTCTTTTGATTTTAATATTCCTTCTGAACCTGGAACAACAGGAACTCCTGCTTTTTTCATCGTTTCTTTTGCCTTAGCTTTATTACCTAGTAATTCTATAATACTAGAACTAGGTCCAATAAATTTTAGTCCTATTTCTTCACATAATTTTGCAAATTTTGCATTTTCAGATAAGAAACCATATCCTGGATGGATACTATCTGCTCCCATAACACAGGCTGCTTCTAATATTGCTTTTATATTTAAGTAGCTTTTTCTAGATATAGCAGGTCCTATACAAATTGCTTCATCTGCTAAAGTAGTATGTAATGCATTTTTGTCTGCTTCAGAATAAATAGCAATTGTTCTAATTCCTAATTCTCTACATGCTCTTATAATTCTAACAGCTATTTCTCCACGGTTTGCTACTAATACCTTTTTAAACACTTTTTTCACTCCTTATACAATGGCAAAAGTCAATTCACCCTTTACAGCTATTTTATCATTTACTGTTGCAATTGCCTCACCAATTCCTATTGGTCCTTTTTTCTTAATTATTTTTACTTCTAGCTTTAATCTATCTCCTGGCACAACTTGTTTTTTAAATTTTAATTTATCAATTCCACCAAATAGAGCATTTTTCCCTTTATTTTCTTCCATAGATAATATTGCTACTGCACCTGTTTGAGCTAATGCCTCTACTAATAGTACACCTGGCATGATTGGATTTCCAGGAAAATGGCCTTTGAAATAATATTCTTCTTCAGACACATTTTTATATGCTATTGCACTTTCTCCTGGAATATAGTTTTCAACTTCATCAATCATTAAAAAAGGTTCTCTTTGTGGAATAATCTTTTTTATTTCTTCTTTATTTAACATCTTTTCCTCTTTCTAAATATTTTATTTCACCTTAAATAGCGGTGTTCCATATCCTACTGTTTCTCCATCTTTTGCACATATTTCAACAATTTCTCCTTCAAATTCACTTTCAATTTCATTCATTAGTTTCATTGCTTCAACAATACATACTACTTGACCTTTACTAATTTTATCTCCTTGTTTTATATATGCAGGTTTGTTTGGATTACTACTTGCATAAAAAGTTCCTACCATTGGTGATGTAATTATTTTTAAGTCTTCATCATTATTAGTAACTATTTTTTCAGTTGTTGTTATATTTTTTTCTATATTTTTATTACTAGGTATTGTTTCAATTTTTTTCTCCATATTAATCTTAAAACCATCAGGAAATTCTATAGATAATGTTGATAGTTTTGAATTTTCCATATCTTTTATCATTTCTTTAATTTCTTTGTATTCCATAATTTTTCTCCTTAATTATTTATTTTATATATTTTTTTAATAAAATACTGCTATTATGTCCTCCAAAGCCTAGTGAGTTTGACATTGCATATTCTATATTTACTTTTCTTCCTACATTTGGAACAATATCTAAATCACATTTTTCATCTGGCACTTTGTAATTTATAGTAGGTGGTACAAAGCCTTCTTCTATTGCTTTTGCACATACTATAGCTTCTATTCCACCTGCTGCACCTAATAAATGACCTGTATGTCCTTTTGTAGAACTAACCATTACTTTTTCTGATGCTTTACCTAATGCTATTTTTATAGCTTTTGTTTCAGAATCATCATTTAAATGTGTTGATGTACCATGTGCGTTTATATATGTAATATCTTCTGGCTTTATATTTGCTTCTTGAATTGCAATTTTCATTGCTCTTGCTCCACCTTCTCCGTCTGGTGATGGTGAAGTTATATGATATGCATCTGAAGTTGCCCCATATCCAACAATTTCTGCATATATTTTTGCATTTCTCTTTTTAGCATGTTCTAATTCTTCTAAAATTACAACTCCTGCTCCTTCTCCCATTACAAATCCATTACGTTCTTTATCAAAAGGCATACTTGCTCTTGTTTTATCTTCTGATTTTGAAAGTGCCTTTATGTTCATAAATCCAGCTATACTCAATGGTGTAATAGAGCTTTCTGTTCCTCCTGCTAATATGATGTCTTGATATCCATGTTTAATCATCCTATAACTTTCACCAATACAGTGTGTTCCTGATGCACAAGCTGTTACCATAGAAATAGATTCTCCTTTTGCACCTATATCTATTGCAACATTTCCAGTAGCCATATTTAAAATAGCCATTGGAATATACATTGGAGAAACTCTGTCAGGTCCTTTTACAATACATTTTTGATTTTCTGTTTCTATTGTTTGTACACCACCAATTCCTGATCCTATAATTACTCCTACTCTTTCCATGTCTTCAGTTTCTCTATTTAATCCACTATCTTTCCACGCTTCTCTTGATGCAATCATTGCAAACTGAGAATATTTATCCAGTCTTTTGGCCTCATGTCTTTCGAAATATTCTTCTGGATTATAGTTTTTTACTTCTGCTGCTAATTTTACTTTAAAATTAGTTATATCAAATGCTGTAATTTTATCAATTCCACATTTTCCTTCTTTTATTCCATCCCAAAATTCTTCAGTAGAGTTTCCAATTGGTGTGATTGCACCTAATCCTGTTATTACAACTCTTCTTTCCATTATTGTTTCCTCCTTACATAACCATCCCACCATCTACATTTATTACTTGACCTGTAATATATGAGCTTGTATCTTCTCCTAAAAAGTATATTAGTTCAGCTACTTCTTTTGCATTTCCCATACGATTTAATGGTATTTGTTTATATATTTCTTCTTTTACATTGTCTGATAAAACATCTGTCATATCTGTTTCAATAAATCCTGGTGCTACTGCATTTACACGTATATTTCTAGATGCTAATTCTTTTGCAATACTTTTTGTGAAGCCAATTATTCCTGCTTTTGATGCAGAATAATTGCATTGTCCTGCATTTCCTACAATGCCTACAACAGAAGATAGATTTATGATAGAACCTTTACGTTGTTTCATCATATACTTTGTAATTAATTTTGTAACAATATATGTTCCTTTTAAATTTATTTCTATTACTTTGTCAAATTCTTCTTCAGACATCCTTAATAATAGATTGTCTCTTGTAATACCTGCATTGTTTACTAATACATCAATACTATTAAATTTTTCTATTGTCTTTTTTACTAAATCTTCCATTTGGTTTATATCTGTAACATCAGCTTTAGATAAAATTACATCATTTGCACCTTCAGCTAGTAATTCTTCTTTTATTTTTTTTACATCTGTTTTATCTGATACATAATTTATAACAACATTATACCTAGCTTTAGCAAATTTTAAAGCAACTTGCTTTCCTATTCCTCTTACTCCACCTGTAATAAATACTGTTTTAGTTTTTTCCTTCAATTTTGTTTTCCTCTCTTTCTATAATATATTGTTCTAGTGTGTTTACATCACTAATATTAACAAGTTTTGCATCTTTGTCTTCTTTTTTTATAAATCCTGTTAGTGTTTTTCCTGGTCCTATTTCAACAAATTCATTTATTCCTTGTTCTTGCATTAAATGAATTGCTTTATCAAATCTAACAGGTGAAATAATATGATTTGCTAAAACTTCTTTTATGTTATCTCCTGAATTATAGAACATACCATCTATATTTTTTATTACCTTTGTATGTTGATTTATTTTAAAGTCTATATCTTTTAATTCTTTTTCATATTCTTCTTTTGCTTTTAATAATTTTATTGTATGAAATGGTCCACTTGTTTTTAATTTAACAACCTTTTTAGCTCCAATTTCTTTTAATTTTATTATTGCTTCTTCAATTGCATTTTCGTTTCCAGAAATTACAGTTTGTTCTGAATAATTATAGTTTGCTGGAGCAATAAATTTTCCTTCTTTAGAAATTTTTCTACATACCTCTTCAATGATTTTTGAATCTAGTCCAATAACTGCTGCCATTTCATATGATTCTTTTGGAATTAAATTTTCCATATAAAATCCTCTTTTTTGAATTAGTTTAACTGCTTGTGCAAAATCTAATATTCCTGCATACACTAGTGCTGTGTATTCACCTAAGCTTAAACCTGTTGCAATATCTGCTTTAATTCCTTTATTCTTTAATACATTGACTATTGCCATACTTGTTGTAAATATAGCAATTTGAGTATTTCCAGTTTTATTTAATTTCTCTTCAGAACCCTCAAAACAAATTTGTTTGATAGGCATTTTGGAAATTCTTTCTACTTCTTCATATACTTTTTTTGCTTCTTCATATTTTTCATAGATGTCTTTTCCCATACCAATTACTTGTGCTCCTTGGCCTGGGAATAAAAAAGCTCTTTTTATTTTCATTGTGTTTCATCCCTTCCTCATTTAAGTTTCTAATAGTATACTTCCTGTATTTAGTCCTCCACCATATCCTAATAAAATAATTTTATCTCCTTTTTCTAATAACTGTTTTTCAAACATTTCATTTAAAGCAATTGGAATACTTGCACAAAATGTATTTCCTATGTCTTTTATATTCATATACATTTTTTTGCTTTCTTCTTTACCTAATCTGGATGCAATTGCTCTTATTATCTTTGCATTTGATTGATGTGGCACTATATATTTTATATTATCCAATGTTTCTCCTGTTTCTTCTAAAAGCTTATGTATATTTTCAACTGTTTTAGTAACTGCATATTTATATACTTCTTTTCCCTTCATTTCTATATGTAACTCATTTTTTTGATTGATTTGAGCCCTTAATATTTCTTTTTCATCAATTGTTGATTGTATGACAGAATAATATTTTTTTTGTTCTTTTGTTGCTTCTAATAAAATAGCACCAGCTCCATCTCCAAAAACAATTGAGGTTGATATATCTTTTTTATCCAAAAATTTAGAAATCTGTTCTATTCCTACTACTAATGCTTTTTTTACTATATTTGTTGATAAATATTTATGTGCAATATCTACTGCATTTATAAAGCCTGCACATCCTGCAAGCATATCAAGACAAATACAATTTTGTATATTTAAAGTCTTTTGAATATAGTTTGAAATTCCTGGAATAAATTGTGTTGGTGTTACTGTTGCGACAACTATTAAGCCTATGTCTTTTATATATTCTTCATTTTGTTCAAACATCTTTTGGACTAATTTTTTTGCCATTTCTTCTGGTAATTCATTAGTATAATATCTTGACTTAATTCCTGTTCGTTTTTTAATATATCCATCTTCTAATTCAAATTTCTTTTCAATTTTGCTGTTTTCCACTAGTATTTCTGGAAAATATGCACCTGTTTTAATTATCTTTATTGATTTCATTTCACCTTTTTCCTTTACTTTAATATATATATAACATTTTTAATCTTTTTTCTATTGGTATGGACGGTCAGGTCAGTATATTAAAAACAAAAAAGATAGAAAAATTGCTTTTCTATCTTTCTTTATTACTTAAACATCTATACTCTTGATTCTACAATCAATTTAATTCCTGTTCTGTCTTCTCCTTCTACTTCTACCTCTGCAAATGCCGGGATACAAACTAAGTCTACTCCTGATGGTGCTACAAATCCTCGTGCAATGGCTACTGCTTTAACAGCTTGATTTAATGCTCCTGCTCCAATTGCCTGCATTTCTGCTTTGTTTGATTCTTTTACTAATCCAGCGATTGCTCCTGCTACTGAATTAGGATTTGATTTTGATGAAATTTTTAAAATTTCCATTTTCGTTTTTCCTCCTACTAATTTAATTTTTGTTGCAACTTTTACGATTGTAATTTTACAATATTTGGAAATTGTTGTAAAGAGTTTTTATGGATTTTTTTAAACTTTTCATCGCAATATATATAGGTTTTCGACTTTTTTCGACAGTCTTGTTTTATTTTCTTATTCTTATTATTTTTTTTGCCATATTTGTATCATTATCTATGTCTATAACAATTGCATTAAACATACATGATCCATCTGCTATTTTGTATCTTTCTGGTAAAGTTGTTTCAAATCTTTTAATAGATGCTGATATTTCCATCCCTATTATAGAATGTTTTGGTCCTGTCATCCCTATATCTGTAATATATCCTGTTCCTTTTGGAAGAATTGTTTCATCAGCTGTCTGTACATGTGTATGTGTTCCAAAAAGAGCAGTTATTTCTCCATCTAAATAATGTCCCATTGCTATTTTTTCTGCTGTAGCTTCTGCATGAAAATCAATAATAATTATATCTGCTTGACTTTTTAATTCATTTACTAATTTTTTAGCTCTCAAAAATGGATTTTCAGATAATACTGACATATCTACTCTTCCTATTAAATTTATAACAGCTATCTTTTTTCCATTTTTTTCAAGAATTTTATATCCTTTTCCAACAACTCCTTCTGGATAGTTTGCTGGTCTAATAATTCGAGGATTGTCAATAAACTTAAATATATCTTTTTTTGCCCATGTATGATTTCCCATTGTAACAATATCTGTTCCAGCACTTAAAATGTCATTAAAATTTTTTTCTGTAATTCCCATCCCTTCTGCTGAATTTTCTCCATTTACAATTACAAAATCAATATCATATTCATTTTTAATTATTGGCAATTGTTTTTGTAATTCTTTTACTCCTGAATTTCCTATAATGTCTCCAACTGCTAAAACTTTCATTTTATCTTTCCTTTCTATATTTGAGTCATATCAACAGGTTCTAAATCTTCTTCTTTAATGTCATTTTTAATAGCATCATATAGAGCT
>CANRML010000054.1 GCA_947631725.1 uncultured Clostridia bacterium | reverse complement strand
CAACTGCAATTATAGGTAGTACAGGTAGTGGTAAATCTACAGTGGTAAACCTTATTCCAAGATTTTATGATGTTACAAGTGGAAGTATATTAGTAGATGGTGTTAATATAAAAGATGTATCACAAAAAGATTTAAGAAATATTATAGGATTCGTACCACAAAAAGGAATTCTATTTTCAGGAACTATTGAATCTAATATTAAATATGCAAATGAAAACTTATCAGACGAAGCAATGGAAGAAGCAGCTTTAATTGCACAAGCAACAGAATTTATTGAAGATAAAGAAAAAAAATACAAAGAAGAAATTGCTCAAGGAGGTACAAACGTATCTGGTGGACAAAAACAACGTCTATCAATTGCTAGAGCTATAGCAAAAGACCCAGAAATTTACATATTTGATGATAGTTTTTCAGCATTAGATTTTAAAACAGATAGTAAATTAAGAGAAGCATTAAGTAAAAAGGCAAAAGATAAAACAGTAATAATTGTAGCACAAAGAATTAGTACAATTTTAAATGCAGACCAGATTATTGTTTTAGAAGAAGGAAAAATAGTAGGTAAAGGAACACATAAAGAATTGATTAAAAACAATGAAATATATAGACAGATTGCTTTATCACAACTATCAGAAGAGGAACTAGGAGGTGAATAAAATGCCAGGACCAATGGGAAGAGGCAGAAGAGTGCAGACAGTAGAAAGAGCAAAAGATTTTAAAGGCACTGTAAAAAAGCTTATAAAAAATTATATGTCAAAATATAAAGTAGCAATGGTTATTGTCATTTTATTTGCCATAGCAGGAACAGTATTTGAAATTTTAGGACCAAGAATTTTAGGTGATGCAACAACAGAGGTATTTAATGGATTTATTAGTAAGCTATCAGGTGGTACTGGAATTGATTTTGGAAAAATAGGACAAATTTTATTAACTTTGCTTATATTATATATTCTAAGTGTAGTATTTTCTTTTATACAAGGAATTGCAATGACAGGAGTATCACAAAAATTAACATATAAAATGCGTGAAGATATTTCAAAAAAAATAAATCATTTACCAATGAAATATTTTGACAAAAAGACTAATGGAGAAGTATTATCTATTATTACAAATGATGTGGACACTTTAAGTATGAACTTAAATCAAAGTATTACACAGATTATAACATCAATTTGTACAATTATTGGAATTCTAATTATGATGTTTTCAATCAACTGGCAAATGACTTTAATTTCACTTGCAATTTTGCCAATAGCATCTGGAATTGTAGGAATTATAGTTAAACATTCACAAAAATATTTTGAAAAGCAACAAGAATATTTAGGACATGTAAATGGCCAAGTAGAAGAAATTTATTCAGGATTAACAGTTGTAAAAGCATTTAATGGTGAAGAAAAAGCAACTAAAAATTTTAAAAAAGCAAATCAAGAACTATATCATTCTGCTTGGAAATCACAATTTTTCTCTGGATTAATGCATCCAATTATGAATTTCATAGGAAATATTGGATATGTAGCAGTTGCAATAGTAGGTGGATATTTTGCAATAAATGGTATAATTACAGTAGGAAACATCCAAAGCTTTATTGCATATAATAAACGTTTTACGCAACCAATAAATCAGATTGCACAAATTTCTAGTATGTTACAAGCAATGATAGCTTCAGCAGAAAGAGTATTTGAATTTTTAGAGGAACCAGAAGAAATAGAAACTGCAAAAGGAAATATAAATACAGAGACTTTACAAGGAAATATTACATTTGAAAATGTTAAATTTGGATATAATGAAAATCAAATTATAATAAACAATTTTAATAGTGAAATCAAACAAGGTCAAAAAATAGCAATTGTAGGACCAACAGGAGCAGGAAAAACTACAATTGTAAAATTGCTAATGCGTTTTTATGATGTAAATGAAGGTGCAATACTAGTAGATGGGCATAATGTAAAAGACTTTGAAAGAGGAAACTTGCGTAGGATGTTTGGCATGGTTTTACAAGATACTTGGCTATTTGGAGGAACTGTTAAAGAAAATATTAAATATGGAAAAGAAGATGCAACAGATGATGAAGTTATTGAAGCGGCAAAAGCAGCACATGTACATCATTTTATAAAAACATTACCAAATGGATATAATTCTGTATTAAATGAAGAAACAAGTAATATATCTGCTGGACAAAAACAGCTTATGACAATTGCAAGAGTTATTTTGGCAGATCCAAAAATTTTAATTTTAGATGAAGCAACAAGTTCAATAGATACAAGAACTGAAATTCAAATTCAAGCAGCAATGGATAATTTAATGAAAGGAAGAACAAGCTTTATAATTGCTCATAGATTATCTACAATAAAAAATGCAGACTGGATTTTAGTAATGAATCATGGTGACATTGTTGAACAAGGAACACATACACAATTATTAGAAAAAGATGGATTTTATGCAGATTTATATAATAGCCAATTTGAGGTAGAAGAATAATGACAAAAGGGACTCTGAAAATCAGAGTCCCTTTCTGTGGGCGTCAGGAATAATTGTGTAACCTAGTTAAAGGAGGTTGATTAAACATGAAAAGAAAATGAAACGACTTACTTTCTTCTTTTACGCCCACAATATATAAAGTAGATGCATATAGCAACTACAGTGCAATTATATAGTATTTTTTGAATTATGTCAAGCTTTATTTAAGTATATTTTTAGAGCATATAACTTACTGGCATAAGTTTGCACAACATTACGTAATATATATCGTTCTTGAGACATATTTTTTGAATCACTATATGCTTTTCCTTGAAATGTATATAAAATTGCTTTTTCTAATTCAAAACAAAATTGGTTATATGCTTGCTCTACTGAAGATGTTTTAATAGCTAATTGAATTAACTGCTTTATATCATTTATACTATATACTTGTTTTAATATAAAGATAACAATTAAATAAGCAATATGTTCACGATTATACTTTTTATTAACAGGTGGATTGATAACTTTATGTTTCACATAGTTATTTACCATTGTTTTTGTAATACAAGTAACTTCTTTTTCATTATCACTTCCTAAATAATGAGATAAATATTTTTCTAAAAAAGAAATTACCTGGTCTAAATATAGTTCAATATCAGGAATATCACTCCAACGAGGTAAATGAAAATCTATTATTTCTTTTTCTCTGTTTAGTATGCTAGTACCCATGTTTATCACCTTTCTTTTCAAGCATTTTATCATTTTTAGAATAATAAGTCAATTACTTGACACGTTATTGCAAATATGATAATCTAGTATCAAATACTAGATAGAAGGAGAGAATTATGCAAAGAGAAAGATATTTTGAATCTACAGAATTTGAAAATATTAAACAACTCATATATAATTCTGCAGAAAAATTTTCTGATAATATAGCCTTTGTTATTAAACACAAAAAAGAAAAAGAAGTAACATATGAAAACAAGACATATAAAGAATTTTTACAAGATATAAATTGGCTTGGAAGCAAGTTTTATGATCTTGGATTTGAAAATAAAAGAGTAGCTATTGTAGGACGTAATAGATATGAGTGGGTACTCACACATGTAACCAATTTGCTTGGTGGAATAGTATCAGTTCCTTTAGATAAGGAACTACAAATTGACGAATTGGAAAGCTGTTTAGAAAGAAGTAAAGCAGATGTTGTTGTATTTGATGAAAAATATATTGATATAATATCAGAAATAAAAGAACGTAATAATACTAATTTATCACAATATATTTGTATGTCAAAACAAGAAGGATATTTAGATATTCCAGAATTGTTAGAAGAAGGAAAACAAATTTTAGAACAAGGAAATACAGCATATCCAGATGCAGAAATAGACTCATACAAAATGAGTATACTATTGTTTACTTCAGGAACAACATCAAAATCTAAAGCAGTTATGTTATCTCAAAATAATATAGCTTCAAATATCTATGCAATGCTATTTGTAGAAGAAGTTTTACCAACAGATACAAATTTGGCATTTTTACCAATGCATCATATATTTGGTTCAACAGGGATGTTAGTTATGCTAGCAGCAGGTGTAAAAACAGCATTTCCAGATGGACTAAGATATATTGCCCAAAATTTAAAAGAGTATCAAGTTTCTTTATTTTTTGGTGTACCGTTATTAGTAGAAGCAATATACAAAAAAATAGAACAGGGAATTGAAAAACAAGGAAAAACTAAAATAGTAAATATTGCTAAGAAAATAAGTAATATATTATTAAAATTCCATATAGATATCCGTAAAAAGTTATTTAAGAGTATTTTAGATGAATTAGGTGGAAATATGCGTTTTATCATATCTGGAGGAGCTCCACTTGATAAACGTGTAGCACAGGGAATAAATGAATTAGGAATATATCTTGTTCAAGGATATGGATTAACAGAAACATCTCCAGTAGTTGCGTCAGAAAATGCTAGAAAGTTAAAATATGGTTCAATTGGTATTCCTATGGATAATATAGAAGTTGATATTGTAGATAAAAATGAAGAAGGAATTGGAGAATTAAGAATTAAAGGTCCAAGTGTTATGCTAGGATATTATGAAAATGAGGAAGAAACAAATAGAGTATTGAAAGACGGATGGTTTTACACAGGAGATTTAGCATGTATAGATAAAGATGGATTTTTATTCATTTCAGGAAGAAAAAAAGATGTTATTGTATTAAAAAATGGTAAAAAAGTATTTCCAGATGAATTGGAAACATTAATCAATAGAATTGACTTAGTTGAAGAAAGCATAGTATATGGGATGCCAATAGAAAATGATAAAAATGATGTTAAATTATCAGTTAAAGTAGTATATGATAAAGAAGTAGTAAAGGAAAAATATCCAAATAGTACTCAAGAAGAAATTAAACAAATTATATGGGAGGAAATAAAGAAAATAAACAAAACATTACCACCATATAAATATATGAAAAACTTGATTGTTACAGATGAAGAACTAATAAAAACAACAACTAAAAAGGTTAAGAGAAATGAAGAAATAAAACGTATAATGAGTAGTGTTAATTAATAAATGTAAAATAGCTATTAATTTAAAATAGCTATTTTTTTAAATATACTTGTAAATATAATGAAAATGGTATAAAATATATAAAAAAGAAAAGGAGATAAATATGAAAAAATCAACTATTATTTTAATTATTGTTATAGCAGTTATTGCTATTATTATCGTTTCACTAATTGGAGTATATAACGGGATGGTAACTAAAAGAGAGGAAATAGATACAAGTTCTTCTAATTTAGATGTTATGCTACAAAGAAGAGCTGATTTAATTCCAAACCTTATTAACACAGTAAAAGGATATATGAAACAGGAAACAGATGTAATTGAAAAGGTTACAACAGCAAGACAAAATTTAATTAATGCAGGTAATATTGAAGATAAAGCTCAAGCAAATGAAGAACTAACAACAGCATTAAATGGATTGATGGTTATTGTAGAAAATTACCCAGACTTAAAATCGTCACAAAACTTTATTCAATTATCAGATGAATTAGCTGGAACAGAAAATAGGATTGCAACAGCAAGAAGAGATTATAATGAAGCAGTAAAATCATTTAACTCTTCAATAAAAAGATTTCCAAATAATATATTAGCTAACATGTTTGGATTTGAGCAAGTAAGTTATTTCGAAGCGGCGGAAGGAAGCGAGGAGGTACCAAATGTTAGCTTTGAATAAAAAAATATTAAGAGTATTTATACTAATGATTTTATTCCTATCAATAGGAATAAAATCATTTGCATTAGTAGAGCCAACAAGTAAGTTCTATGTAAATGATTATGCAAATTTAATAGATGAAGATTTAGAAGAATATATCATGGAAACTAACCAAAAGCTAGAAAGTGCAACAGGTGCTCAAATTGTAGTAGTAACTGTTCCAAATCTAGAAAATAATAGTTTAGAAGAATATGCAACAGATTTATTTAGAAAATTTGGAATAGGGGATAAAACTAAAAATAATGGAGTCTTACTATTGCTAGCATTAGAAGAAAGACAATTTAGAATTGAAGTAGGCTATGGCTTAGAAGGTGTATTAACAGATGGAAAAACAGGAAGAATACAAGACGAATATATTATTCCATACTTAAAAGAAAATAATTGGAATGATGGTATAAAAAATGGATATAGCAAAATATTAGAAGAAGTTTCTAATGAATATGGAGTAGATGTAGGAGAAATTGAAGCAGTTCCACAAGATAGTGATAATATGGGGAGATTTTTTGGCTTTTTATGTGTGGGATTCCCAATTGTGTGTTGTATTGTTGAATCTATGAGTAAAAAAGTAAAAATGATAGGACTTATACTAGATGGAATATTAGCTGTTATTGCAATAATATTAAGCTTTACTCTTCAATTACCAGCGGAATTTTTGGTAATACTTCTTGCAATCCAAGGTTTTGTAGCCTTATTTTTATTAATAAGCATATTCGGTAAAGGCCGGAGGAGGTTTTTATGGTGGTGGATTCTCTGGTGGAGGATTTTCAGGCCGGAGGTGGATTCTCTGGCGGAGGAGGTTCATCTGGTGGTGGAGGATCATCACGAAGCTTTTAATTAAAAAAGAAAAACTCGAAGTATAATGCTTCGAGTTTTTAAGTTAATCATTTCTTTTTCCAAAAATAGAAAGAATACGTAAAAATATATTAATAAAATCTAGGTATAATTCCATTGCACAATAAATATGAATTTTGTCAGTATCAAAATTTGCATCAGCTTGTAGTAATTTCATTTTGTTAATATCATAAATAGTAACTCCAAAGAATAAAGCAAGTATAAACCAGTCTAGTAATAAATCTAATCCACTACTTTTTATAAAGAATAGATTAACAATACTTAAAATAAGACCTGCAAGCAAAAATACTGTAATATATGTCTGCCATTTACTCAAATCTTTATTTGTCTTATACCCAATAAAACCTAATACTGCAAATATTAAACTAGAAATTACAAATAAGTAGATTATAGAAGAAAGCTCAAATGCAGCAAATATTGTACAAAAAGTAACACCATTTATCATTGAGTATAAAAAGTAAAGAATAGCAACAGCAGTTGGTGGAAGTTTCCTAAATAAAAGTGAAAATAGTAAAACTACAACTAATTCTAATATTAATAATATATTAAAAAAACCATCTTGTATAATATCAATAAATAAGCCAGAATAATAGGTATATGCAGCAACAATTGCAGTACCTAAAAGCCCTAAAAACATCCAGAAAAATGTTTTACCAAATATTTTATTTTCAGTATTTTTATCAATAATAACTTCATTATTAAATTCTTCTTCCATGCTAAACCTCCTCTATATTATTATTATATCAATTATATAGATAAATATAGAATAAATCAAGTAAAAATAATGAAAAAATATAGCTTAAGATTTTCCTATTATATAAAATTTTTATTGATAAAAACTAATTATTATTATATAATGAGACAAAAGGAGAGGATAGATTATGATTAATATTGAACCATTAATACAAATAGCAAAAGAGGCAAGAAAAAATGCATATACGCCATATTCAAATTATAAAGTGGGATGTGCATTACTTGCAAAAAGTGGAAAAATTTATTCAGGATGTAATGTAGAAAATGATGGAATTATGTCCATATGTGCAGAAAGAGTAGCTTTTACAAAAGCTATTTCAGAAGGAGAACGAGAATTTGAAGCAATTTTAGTAGTAGGTGGAAAAGAAAAATTGATTTATACAACACCATGTGGATATTGCAGACAATTTATGTCAGAATTTTGCAAAAGGGATTTTCCTGTTTTTATGTGCTATGATGAAGATAAGATAGAGCAAAAAACATTAGAAGAATTATTACCAAATAATTTCAATTTATAATAGACATCTGGTAAAATGTCAAGATAAAATTAAAAAATATTTTAAATTTTTTTAAGTACATTGATAATAAAAAGAGTATACTTAATAAACCTCCAAAAAGCCAATTTTTAACTGGAAATTTCTGGAAGCGGCTACGATGGCGTATATTAAATTACGTTAACTTAACCATCTCCTCTGGATTGATGTAAAGTTGATTTTTCTGTAGCATAGAAAAAATCAATCTTACAAATTTTCTA
>CANRML010000053.1 GCA_947631725.1 uncultured Clostridia bacterium | reverse complement strand
TTATATCACAGTTTTTTTGCTTTTTCAATAAATTGTTAATAACTATACATAATTTTGACTTTTGGTCAAAAAAATAGTATAATTATCTTATATACTGGTACTGTCTCCAGTAAAAAAATTAGAAAGGTGGAAAAACTATGACAGAAAAAGCATTATGGGCAATCGAATTGCAAGAACGGCTTGCAGATATAGCTACAAAGTTACAATTTGCTGTATCAGCTGCTGACGTAACATCAATAATTAATGAACTCGAAGGATTTATCCTTCCTGAAACAACTAATGCTGATTCGCAGGTAGCCACATGTGCATGTAGCATCAACAATACTATAAAGGACATTCGTTCTGACCTTGATTGGTCAAAGGTATTATATTTGCTATCTTTGTTTTCAGGTTTCAATGCTTGTCTTGATTCGATAATTAAAAATGAAGATAAGAAGCAGACTGCGGAAACATTAGAAAAAATCTTTACCGTTCTTGCCCAGAACTCAGTAGCAATTGCTGGTGTCATCGATTTTGACAAAATTTTTAAACAGTAACACCTTTTTGGGGAGCAAATTTAAATTTTGCTCCCCACTTTCTTTTATCTATTTATTTTCTTAAAGTTTCAAAAATATCTTTTGCATTTTTTTCGCTAATTCCTTTTACCTGTTTTAATTCTTCAATCGTTGCTTTTTTTATCTTACTAACACTGCCAAAATGTTTTAGCAATATTTGTTTTTTTACATCTCCTATTCCATTTATTTCGTCTAGTTCTGATTTTGTTATTTCCTTTTCTCTTACTTTCCTGTGATATGTAATTGCTGTATCGTGCACTGTATCTTGAAATCTGGTAATAAGATTTTTAAGATTTTCAGAAATATCTAATTCTTCTCTATCCTCGTTCATTAAAGCTCTTGTCTGATGTTTGTCGTTTTTTACCATCCCAAAAACCGCTATTGGAAGTTTATATTTTTCAATTGCTCTTTTAGTTGCTCTTATTTGAGTAATACCACCATCTGCAAAAATAACATCTGGTAATCTGCCAAATCCTCCATTTGGATTATCAATAGAGTGTTTTAATCTTCTTGTAATTACTTCCTCCATACAGCGAGGGTCATCTTGACCATATACTGTTTTTATTTTAAAACGTCTAGATAGATTTTTTCTAATAACACCATCTTGCATTACACACATAGCTGCCACCATATGCTCTCCTGATATATTAGAAATATCATATGTTTCTATTTTACGTGGTAAATTTTCCAATTTTAATACTTGTTTTAATTCTAGTAAAATACTACTTTTATCTTTTTCTTTATTTTCCAAAGTTACTTTTGCATTATTTTCTGCCATTTCTACAAATCGCAATTTTTCTCCCTTTTTTGGGCTTTTCAATTCTACTTTCCTTCCTAATTCATTAGAAAGCCATTTTTCAATTAATTGTTTGTCCTCTAATTCCTCTCTTAGCATTATTCTAGTTGGAATATTAGGATTATTCATATAATATTGTTTTATAAACCCAGATAAAATTTCTGTGTCTGACATACCTTTTAAGTCTTTAAAAAAGTAATGTTCTCTCCCTATCATTTTGCTACCACGCACAAAAAATATCTCAATACATACTTCTATTTCTGATTGATACAGTCCTATAACATCAATACTATTTTCTGTTAAATTTGATACCTTTTGTTTTGCAGATACCCTTTCAATTGCTTGTTTTCTATCCCTTACTTCTGCTGCTTTTTCAAATTCTAAATTTTTAGATAATTCTTCCATTTGTGATTCTAATTCTTTTAAGATTTTATCTGTTTTTCCTTCTAAAAGGTCAATTATTTCGTCAATTTGTTTTCTATATTCTTCTTTACTCACATATCCCATACACGGTGCTAAACATTTTTTTATATGATAATTTAAACATGGTCTTGTACGTTCTTTTAAAATTTTGCACTGCCTTATTTTATATTTTTCTTTAATAAATTCTATCATTTCTTTGGCAGCACCTGGATTTGCATATGGTCCAAAGTATTTTGAACCATCATTAGTAATTCTTCTTGTAAATGTAATAGTTGGATAATCTTCTTTTATATTTATTTTTATATATGGATATGTTTTATCATCTTTTAATAAAACATTGAATTTTGGTCTGTACTTTTTAATTAAATTACATTCCAAAATCAATGCTTCTGCTTCGTTATCTACAACAATATATTCAAAATGGTCTATTGTACTTACCATATTTTCAATTCTTTTTGTCTTATTATTTTTTCTAAAATATTGCCTCACTCTATTTTTTAAAGATATAGCTTTACCGACATATATTACATTATCTTGTTTATCCTTCATAATATATACGCCTGGTCTATTAGGCAATTTTTTTAGTTCTGCCTCAATATCAAACATTATTTTCTCCTATTCTATATATCCTACATATGGTAAATTTCTATATTTTTGGTCATAATCTAAACCAAATCCAACAACAAATTTGTCCTCTATTTGGAAACCAATATAGTCAACACCAATTTCCATAACACGCCTAGATGGCTTACTTAATAAAGCTGCAATTTTTAAACTGTTTGGCTTTCTTTCTAATAAATATTCTTTTAAAAATGTTAGTGTCCTTCCTGTATCTACAATGTCTTCTACAATAATAACATCTTTTCCAGTTATACTTTCAGTAAGATCTTTGTTTATCTTTATTTTTCCAGTGCTTTCTGTTCCTTCATAACTTGATACTTCGATAAATTCAAAACGTATATCATTTTTGATATTTTTTGCAAGCTCCCATAAAAATGGAAGTGAGCCTTTTAGTATCCCTAAAAATACTAATTGCTTTCCTTCATATTCTTTTTCAATTTGTCTTGCTATTTCTTTAATTCTTGATTGTATTTTTGCTTCGTTAATAAGTACATCCATTTTTTTAAATTCCTTTCTTTTTCTTTTTTCCATTATACTATTCTTTTATTAAAAAATCAATTTATTTTTCAAAACTCTTGCGACATTTTCAGTATTATGGTAATATAATATATAGATTAGAAAGATGCAGTACATTTTTAGAAAGGAGTTTTATCTATATAGCGCCTGGACCATTTTGGTTGACGAGGGCTAGAGTTATCGAAGTTTTCGGCGGATGCTCTAGTGGTTTGCTTAAAACCATAGGAAAAATTAAAAAGTAGTAGTAATGCTATAACAAAGATTTTTCCATTAAGCTAACTGCAACTTTCAATTCCCATTATATTTTTAGGAGGTATTCACAAATGTGTGGAATTGTAGGTTATATAGGAACCAAAAAAGCCTGCCCTATTTTATTGGTAGGTTTATCTAGGTTGGAATACAGAGGCTATGACTCAGCTGGTATTTCAACAATTGAAAAAGACGGTCTTTCTCTTGTTAAAGATAAAGGAAGAGTCAAAGTTTTAGAGTCAAATCCAGAAATTGAAAAATTAAATGGTACAATTGGTATTGCTCATACAAGATGGGCAACTCATGGAAAACCATCTAAAGAAAATTCTCATCCTCATCAAGATAATAGCAAAACATTTAGTGTTGTTCATAATGGAATTATTGAAAATTTTCATGAACTTCGCAACATGTTAGAGGAAAATGGATATAATTTCTTATCACAAACAGATACAGAAGTTATTCCAAATTTAATTCATTATCATTACTCAAAACTACAAGATAATAGTGTTCATGGATTTTTACAAGCTGTTAGAAATTGTTGTTTAGATTTAAAGGGAAGCTTTGCACTTGAAATAATTTCAAGTCTTTTCCCTGAAAATATGATAGTTGTAAGAAAAGATAGTCCTTTAGTTATCGGAACATGTGAAGATGAAAAATATATTTCTTCTGATATTCCTGCTATTTTATCTTATACTCGTGATTTCTATTTCTTAAATGATTTAGAATTTGCACTTTTACAAAATAATAAAGCTACATTTTTTGATACTGATCTTCATGAAATAAATAAACAAACAAGTAATATCGAGTGGACTGCTACTGCTAGTGAAAAAAATGGATATGAAGATTTTATGTTAAAAGAAATTTATGAACAACCTACTGCAATAAGAGAAACTATTGGTTCTAAAATTTCTATTGATAGTAAATGTAATTTTGAAGAATTAAACTTTACAAAAGATTATTTGTCAAGTATTGATAAAATATTTATTATTGCCTGTGGTACTGCAATGCACGCAGGACTAGCTGGAAAAAATGTAATTGAAAAATTATGCCGTATTCCTGTTGAAGTGGATATAGCATCAGAATTTCGTTATAGAAGCCCTATTGTAAATGAAAAAACTCTTTCTATTTTCATTTCACAATCTGGTGAAACTGCAGATACAATAGCTGCTTTAAAATTAGCAAAGCATTGTGGAAGCAAAACAATTGCTATATCTAATGTTATTGGTAGTTCAATTACAAGAGAAGCAGATTATTCAATTTATACACATGCTGGTCCAGAAATTGCTGTTGCTTCTACAAAAGCATATACATCTCAAGTTGTTCTTTTAAATATGTTAGCAGTGTATTTTTCTGAAATTTTAGATATATCTGATGAAAATACAATTGTTAGTATAAAAAAAGAAATGCTTGATTTACCAAAGAAAATTGAAGAAACATTTAATTGTAAAGATTCAATAAAAGATTTTGCAAAAAGAATATACCAAGAAAAAGATGTGTTTTTCTTAGGTAGAGGTATTGATGAAACCATTGCAAAAGAAGCTTCTTTGAAGTTAAAAGAAATTTCTTATATTCATTCTGAAAGTTATGCTGCTGGTGAGTTAAAACATGGATCAATTGCTTTAATTGAAAATGGTATCACTGTAGTTACAGTTTTGATGGATAAATCACTTATGGAAAAAACTATTAGTAATGTTCAAGAAGTTATCTCAAGAGGTGCTAAAACACTAGTTGTAACATGTCATCCTTGTGATTCTAATATGTTTGATGAAATTATTACTGTACCTTACACTATTCCATATCTATCACCAATTTTAGCTATTATTCCTTTGCAATTATTAGCTTATTATATTTCAAAGGAAAAAGGTCTAGATGTTGATAAGCCAAGAAACTTAGCAAAATCTGTAACAGTTGAATAAATATTAATTTTATTATATTTTTGAGGATTTCTGTTATTTGAAATCCTCATTTTTATTTTCAATTATTATCCTATCAATAATTTAACAATTACCAATATTACAGCACCAGGTAGTCCTAACAGCCCTACTAAAATACTTGTAAATACATTTAATCCTACATGAAATCCAAAATTTGCACCTATTAAATTGATAATAAAAATTACTAGTCCTCCTAATACAGAATTTAATACTAATTTTAAAATCTTTTTTAATGGGACAATAAAAATTCTACCAAATAAAAATAAAAAACAAATACATGCTAAATATGTAATAATGCTAGCATTCATAAAAAAACCCCTCTTTGCAATATATCTATTATTATTACTATGCAAAAGAGGGACAAATATGTCTTAAATTACTTCTTGATCTTTCTCTAAAAATTCGTATTCCATATCTTTTATGAAATTAACATTTAATCCTTTTACTTTAGCCATTTTAATTAGATAATCTAGTTTTGCTTGATTAGCTTTGATTTGATATATATAATAATCAATTAAATCAGAATCAGCAAATTCATAATTTTTATTTGCAAATTCTAAATCTTTTCTTGTTCTTATAATATGGCATATAAGCTCTGCATCATTATCTAATTCTGTCCTTTCTACCATTAATTCATCTTTCCTATAAATTTCCTGCATAAAATCACCTCAAATTGATTTATCACTATTATATGTGCAAACTATAAAATTTATTCCTAAAAGACTTGATTTTTTAGGAATTTTGTAGGATAATATATATGGATGTTTTTAAATTATGGAAAGGAATATTGTAATGAAATATATTGATAAACTTTTAAAGAAATTAAATACAACCCGTAATAATTTTGCTACATATATTTTAACTTTGATTACAATATATATGGCTGTTGACAGACTTGTAGAAATTTTATTGGTTATTTTTACTGGTGTATCATATTCTTATTGGGGGCCTATACAATACTGCTTTGCACTTGCTTGTCCTTGTTTAGCTTATGCATTTTCTGTCCCTTCTGAATTTTCTACATCAAAAAATCAGAAAATTAAAATATTCTACGTATATGTAATTCTTCTAGGTATTATAGCTGCATCTATGTTTGTACAATGGTTAAATATGGGTATTTGGCTTTTCTTAGTTTCTGTTCCTGGATATGAAGACTTAGTAACAAACTTCTCAGAACTATTTAGGCCAGCACTTACTTCAATTGCTATATTCATACCTATAGCGATTGCATACAGAATATTTAACTTTTTGTATTTTTCAGTTAATGACAGTCTTGATCATAGGAAATCAATCTGGGATTACCCTGGAATAAACTTATCAGATACTAAAGTTGGACATGGTCCATTTACTTGTGAATTATTTATGTTTAAAGATTCTGAAACTGGTAAAACTGCAGTTATGCCAGAATTATCTAGATTTCAAGCAACACTTGTATGTGGAGGATCTGGCAGTGGAAAAACTTCTTTAGTATTTGAACCTTTTATTGCAAGAGACCTAGAAAAAAAATTCTTCTTTCATGAAGTTTCAAAAGAAATGGGATATACTGCATTAAAAACTCGTATTGCGGTATTAAATAAACCATATAACAATGACTATTTAAATAATAATTTTAACTTAAATATGCTAACACCAGCATATGGAAAAGAAGCAATTTTTAAAACTTATATGAAGAAAATGATTTTATCAGATACACCTGAATTAGTCTACAAAGATTGTGGAGTTACTGTTATGTCTCCTGATAAAGAGCTTTGTATACATATGGCAGAAGTTGCAAAAAATTTCGGTTTTAAATGCAATATTATAGATCCTTCTGATGCAAATTCAGTTGGTATAAACCCATTTGTATATGATGACCCATATAAAATTGCAACTACAATTTCTTCTTCATTAAAAGCAATGTATAATGATGTTCATTATCAATCACAAGAAACTTATCGTGAAGATACAGCAATTCAAGCTATTGAAAATGTTTCAATTTTGCTTAAAGAAATGTATCCTCGTATGAACGAAGGAAACTTGCCAAATTTAGAAGATATGCTAATGATGTTTACTAACTTTGATCTTGTAGAAAAAATGTGTGAGATAATGGCTCATGATGAAAATTTAAAAGAAAAATATTCTGTTCAACTTGCATATTTTAAAAAGAACTTCTACAAAACAGGTTCTGGTAGAGATTTTACAGAAAAATCTATTTTCGCAGCAGTTTCTCAATTAGATAACCTATTAAGATTAGATGGTGTAAAATCTATCCTTTGCAACAGACATAACAATGTAAATTTTGATGATATATTAGCTAATGGTGAAATAACTCTTGTTTGTACAAGAAGAGGAGATCTAGGTGTTAATAGCCATAAAGCTTTTGGACTATTTTTCTTAAACTCTTTAGAAAATGCAGTTTTAAGAAGACCTGGAACAGAAAATTCTCGTGTTCCACACTTCTTGTATGTTGATGAATTTCCAGAATTTATTGGAAAATCTACTGAACCAATATTTACAATGTTTAGAAAATATAGAGTTGGTAGTATAATAACTGCACAAAATTTATCACAATTAAATCCTGCTACAGCGCAGGAAAACTATCGTGAAACTATTTTAGCTAACTGCCCTAATAAAATCTTTACTGGTGGCGCATCTGAAGATGATTTGAAATGGTGGGAATTTGAATTTGGAGAACACAGAGAGTGGAGATTTTCAAGTACTATTGACTTTAAGACTAATGAATATGATTCAAAACACGGAAATGTTGATTGGAAATGGATTAAAAATTTCTTAGCTGGAAAATTACAATACTTTGGTCAAACAGATTGTGCTTATAAAATACGTAATGAAGCAGGTAAGCCTTTAGTTGGTATGGGTAAAATGACATACCTAGATAGTAAATATAAAGAACCACAAAAAATCAAGACATTTGATTTTGGAAAATATGCAGATGGTGTTACAACTACAACAGAAGATTATGAAAATGGTAGACCAAAAGGAAAATTCAATCCAAAAAAATTAGACTTTTTAGATAATCGTAACGAATTTGATCCAGTTCAAACAGATAATACAGATTCAAAATACTTATTTGATAATGAAGATGCTATTGTTGTGAACTTAAAGAAAAAGAAATCAGAAGATTAATAA
>CANRML010000052.1 GCA_947631725.1 uncultured Clostridia bacterium | reverse complement strand
CCATCTGCTAACATATATAGTTGCACTTTATCTAATGGATTAGAAATATAGAAGGAATCTTCATTTATCTCTCTTACTTTTCCAACATCAGATTTCGCATATGCTATTATCATTTTTTCACCTCAAATCTTCAACTACGTTATATCATAAATATTTATTTTTTGCAATTGCTTTTAATAAATTTTATGGTATAATATATCAAAAGGAGGAATTATTATGCCAACACCACATAATGAAGCTCAATTGAACGAAATTGCAAATACTGTAATTATGCCTGGAGACCCTTTACGTGCAAAATATATTGCAGAAAATTTTTTAGATGATTATAAACTTGTAAATAAAGTAAGAGGTATGTATGCTTACACTGGAAGTTATAAAGGAAAAGAATTAACTGTTATGGCTTCTGGTATGGGTATGCCTAGTATGGGAATTTATTGCTATGAACTATATAAATTTTATGGAGTAGAAAATATTATTAGAATTGGCTCTTGTGGAGCATATAAATCTGAACTAAAACTATTTGAGATTATTTTAGCAGATAAAGTTTTTACTGAAGGAAATTTTGCTCTTACTTTGAATAATGAAGATTGCCATATTATTCAATCTAGCGAAGAATTGAATCAAAAAATTATAGATACTGCTAGAGCTTTAGATATATCAATAACACATGGAAATACAGTTTGTAGTGATTGTTTTGATGTATATATGACTGATGTAAATGAATTTTTATCACGTATTCCTACTGATTTTAATCCTATTAGTGCTGAAATGGAATCTTTTGCTCTATTTTATACTGCAAAATTATTAAATAAAAATGCTAGTTGTTTAATGAGTGTTGTTGATTCAAAATTTATTAAAGAAATTGCAACACCTGAGGAAAGACAAACTGGATTAAATAATATGATAAAACTTGCATTGGAAAGTATTTAGACAAAAAATAAAGAAAAGGCAAAATCCTTTTCTTTATTTTTTTATAGATAATATTTTATATTTCATTATTCCTGCTGGTGCATTGACTTCTACTACTTGATTTTTTCTTGCTCCTAGTAAAGCTGCTCCTAGTGGTGATTCATTTGATATTTTGTTTTCTGCTAAATTTACTTCTGTTGAACCTACTATTGTATAATCAATTTTTTCATTAAATTCTAAGTCATTTACTCTTACAACATTTCCAATTTGAACAGTTTCTGTATCAATTTCTTTTTCATCAATTATTTTTGCATGTCTTAATTTATTTTCTAATTCTACAATTTTTACTTCATTTTCTGCTTGTGCATTTTTAGCTTCGTCATATTCAGAATTTTCTGATAAGTCTCCAAATCCTAGAGCAATCTTTATTCTTTCTGCAATTTCTGCTCTTTTTTCTGTTTTTAAAATATTTAATTCTTTTTCTAATTTATCATATCCTTCTTGTGTAAGGATTACTTCTTTTTCTTCCATTTTTAATCATTCCCTTCTGTAATATGTATAATATATTAAAGCACAAATTAATATTTGTCAAGCTTTTTTAAAAAATTTTCTTCCTTCTTTGATGTAATCAATTCCAGAAAATACTGTTGCAACTGTTTGAACTATCATCATTACTGTTACAACTAAATTTAATACTAAATCTGAGCCTTGTAATAGTCCTAAAAAGCATTTTCCAAATGAATTTGGGTCTACAAATGCTAATATTATAGCTATCATTTGTGTAACAGTTTTAAGTTTTCCCCAATGTGAAGCTGCTATTACTTTTCCGCCTTTTTCTACTGCTATCAATCTATATCCTGATACTATAAATTCTCTTGATAATACAATTATAGGTATCCAAGCTGGTATTTTTTTCATTTCAACTAACATTATCATAGCTGTTAATACTAATATTTTATCTGCTATTGGATCTAAAAATTTTCCAAATGTTGTTATTTGATTTTTCTTCCTTGCAATATATCCATCTAGTTTATCTGTAATTGATGCTATAATAAATATTAAATCTATTATAAAATAGGTTATTGGAATTCCATATATTTTTCCTTCAATTCCGAAAAACGGTATTATAACCATTATTGGAACAAGTATTATTCTAAATATTGTTAGCTTATTTGCTAAATTCACTTCCATTTCCCCCTTTTTTTGTATTATTTTTCTTCTATTGTTTTAACAATTTCTTTTGCTTTTTGTAATTGTGTGTCTTTTTCTTCTGGAACATCTAATAAATTAGTTACATCTTCTGGTAATTCTACTTTAATATCTGGCTCTATTCCAATTTTATTTATTTTTTTATGATTTGGAGTTTGATATTCTTGTGTTGTTAATTTAATTGCTCCTTTTCCTTTTACTGATATGATTTCTTGGATTATACCTTTACCATATGTTGTTGTACCTACTATTTTGGCTTTTCCTAAATCTTGTAATGCTCCTGCAAATATTTCTGATGCACTTGCAGTATTTTTATTTGTTAGAATTACTATTGGTATATCTATTATTAGATCATCTTTTGCTTTTTCAGCAGTTTCTTTTCCGTTTTTGTCTACTTCATATAGGATTACACTATCTTTTTCTAGCATATAGTCTGCTAATTTTGTTGCTTGGTCTACTAAACCTCCGCCATTATTTCTTAAATCTATTATTAAATGTGTCATACCTGCTGTTTTTAATTCATCATATTTTGCTTTGAAATCATCTGCTGTTGTTTCGTCAAAAGAAGTAAATTCGATATATCCTATTCCTTCTCCTAGCATTTTTCCTTCAACAGGATTTATTTTTATCTTTTCTGTTTTTACTGTAATAGTTTTTGTTTCTCCCTCTCGTTCAATAATTACTGTTACATCTGTTCCTTCTTCTTTTTCTTTGACATCATTTGAAAGTTCTTCCATTTGGCTTGCTGTATATTTTTTATCATCAACACTTATTATATAATCTCCTGGTAATATTCCTTCTTTTTCTGCTGGTGAGTTTTTAACTACTGATATTATTTTTACTTTATCTTGTTCTTCATCACCAGTTAAATATACTCCTATTCCAACATAGATTCCTTTTGTATTTTGCAAATATTCTTCTAACTCATCTTCTGAAATATATGTAGTATATGGATCTCCTAAACCTTCTACATATCCTTTTATAGCACCTTCTTTTAGCTTTTCAGTATCTACTTCTCCTAGATAATTTTGGTCTATAATTTTTTTAAATGCATATATATCTGCGGAAATATCTCCTATTTCTTTTCTCGTTAATAAAAATATGTTTCCATCGTTTTTTACGTATGCATATAGCCCTACTGAAGTCATTAGAAATGTTATAAATGCTGTTAGTATAACTAACATTACTGTTCTATATATTCTACAAATTGTTTTATTATCCAATCTAACCATCCTTTCTTTTATGTGCCTTAATTATATAACAATTGGGCGGATTATCTTTTCCGCCCCATTATATCATATGCAATTATTTATTTGTCAATACTTATGGTAAATAATTTAATGGATTTTTACGACAATTATATGTACCTGGTGATGTTCTTACTTCAAAGTGTAAGTGAGGTCCTGAAGAATTACCTGTACTTCCTACTCTCATAATTTGTTGTCCTTGTTTTACAGTTTGTCCTTGAGATACACAAATTGAACCTGCTTGTCCATGTGCATATAGGGTATATAGTCCATTTGTATGTGCAATTATTACATAATTTCCATAGCTTGTCATTAGTGCATGTGTTTCTGAAACAACTCCATCAGCCACTGCATAAACAGGTTGACCATTTATTCCAGCAGGTCCATAATCTACTGCTCCATGAACAGCACCAGTAGAATAATACCAAGTTGTTGTTACTTTTGCATATGCTGAAGGTACTGGATGTATAAATCCACTAGAACTTGTACCTGATGTTCCTCCACCACTTGATCCACCACTTGAGCTTTGATTATTATTTTGTTGTGCTTGTTGTTTTTTTCTTAATTCGTCTAATTTACGTTGTACTTCTGCATGATGTGCTTTAATTGCTTGGTCAATTGCTGCATTATCTCTCTTTATTTCGTCTATTTTTGCCTGCAAATTTTTCTCACTTTCTGATAATTGATTTACTTTATTTTGTTTTTCAGATTTACTTGCCTCTAATTTAGATGCCACTAATTGCTTATTTGTTCTTGCAGATGTTAATTGATTTTTGCTTTCTTCTAATTCTTTTTTAGCATTTTCTATTTCATTTTTCTTTTTATCAATTTCATTTAATAGTTCAGTATCACATTCTGCAATTTCAGATATTACATAATAACTAGAAATGAAGTCTGTAACACTTTGTGCTGATAATATTACATCTAAATAATTAGTTTCTCCAGATTCATATAAAGCTACAACTCTTTCTTCTAACATCTTTTTTTGTTTATCATAATCTTCTTGTGCTTGATTTAATTTTGCTGTTGCTTCTTGAATTTTTGCATTTGCATCAGAAATTTGACCATCTAAAGTTTGTATTTGGCTTTCATAATCATTTATTTGTGTATCTAATTCTGCAACTTCTTTAACTGTTGCATTTTTCTCCTCTGTTACTTTATTTTTTTCTGCCTCTAGTTGTTCTTCTTTTGCTTTATTACTACTTTTTTCATTATTTAACTTTGTTTCTTCTGCATCAAGTGCAAGTGAGATATTACATGTACTTAACAAAATTAAAATCAATAGAACTCCAATTATTTTTTTGCCTAAGTTTTTCATTTTTACCTCCTTAGTTTGATGTGTTTTCTGCTGATGTATTTTGGTCTTGTGTATTATTTTCTTCTTGTTTATCTTGCTCTGTTTGTGCTTTATCTTCTTCAGAGTTTGGAACTAGTCCATTTGTAATATATGGCATTGGGTTTGTTACAACTCCATTTTTTCTTACTTCAAAATGTGCATGTGGTCCTGTTGAATAACCTGTTGATCCTACTTTTAAAATAGATTGATTACGAGTTACTTTATCCCCTACTTGTACTAATATTTGAGAACCATGTGCATATAGTGTGGAAATTCCACCTCCATGATCAATTAAAACCATGTTTCCATATGCTAAGTTATATTCTGCTTTTATAACAATACCATCATTTGCTGCTACAAAATTTGCCCCCATAGGTGCTGATATATCAACACCTGTATGTAATTTATATACTTTAGTAATTGGGTGAACTCTCATACCATAAGGTGAACTAATTTTAGTATATCCTGGAACTGGCCAAGCAAGTTCTCCACCAATATATTCTGTAGCTATTCCTCCCTGAGCAAGTTCGATTATCTGCATATTTACTTCTCTTAATGCTTGATTATATTCATCAATCTTGCTTTGGGTTTCTTTTTCTTGTTCTGATAATTTTGATATATAGTTTTCTCTTAATTTTTTTGTCGTTTGTAAAACTTTTGTTGCTCTTGTTTGTTTTTCTATAAGTGTTGCTAATTCTTTTCTTTCTTTTTCTAATTTTGTTTTTGCATTTTCTATATTATTTTTTCTTTCACCTATTGTATTTAAAATATCTGCATCATAATCTGCTATTTCAGAAATTAAAAAATATGTAGACACAAAATCTGTAATATTTTCAGATTTTAATAGAACATCTAAATATTGAGTAGTTCCTGCCTCATATAGTGCAACAATACGTGTTTCAAAAATTTCTTTTTGTTTGTCATATTTTTCCTGTTCAACTTTCAATGTTTCTTCTAGTCCTTGTATACTTTGCTGTATTATTTGTATTTTTTCAGAACTTTCTTGTAACTCAGTTTCATATTTTTCTATGTTTTCATCTAATTTTTGAACTTGTTCTATATTTTCTGTAATATCTAATTGTATCCCTGAAAGTTCTTCATTTGCCTGTTCAATTTGTCCCTCTATTTCTTTTTGTTTATCTTGCAAAGATGTTGTATTTGTCGTTGTATTTGTTGTCGCATTTTCTTCTACAGCATATACAATACTAGAACATAACAATATGCAAATCAAACTTGTACATAAAAACTTTCGCATTTGTTACTCCTTTAAACTTTTAAATACTTCCTCATAGAAATTACGCTACCTAATGCACCAATGCCTATTCCTAAAAGCATATATACAACAATGATGGAAGATAGCATATCTCCAAATCCAACTAAACTCATCCCTATCATTTTCATAAATGAGCCATTTACTAATTCTTGAGCTATAAAATTATATGCCCCTCCTATTATTACAATTGAAACTGCACTTGCAAGAATTCCAATTATCATACCTTCTACAATAAATGGCCATCTTATAAAGTTATTAGTTGCTCCTACATATTTCATAATTGAAATTTCTTTTCTTCTTGCATGTACTGTTAATTTGATTGTATTTGATATTATAAATATTGATATTACAACCAAAAGTAATAATATTGCACCTGTTACAATACGAACTCCATTTGCTAGGCGAACTAATGCTGTAATTGTTTCATCACTACTTGTTATTTTAGCATAATTATCTATTTTCTTTATTTGTTCCTGAATATTTTGACTATCCTCTAAGTTATTTATTTTTACCATATATGAAGCTTTAAATGCTTCTACATTAAATCCATCTAGTACTCCCTTGTCATCTTTAAGTCTTTGTTTCATCGTATTTAGTCCATCTTCTTTAGAAATGTATTCAGCTGTGCTAACACCTTCTATTTTTCTAATATCTTCACCAAATTTTTGAATTTCTTCTTGTGTAGCATCTACTTTTATAAATACTTGAAATCCTTGTTCAGCTTTAATATCATCAACAAAATGATTAATGTTTTCTCCTAAAATTAGAAATACACCAAAAATAATCATAGTTGCACACATAATTACAAGTGATGCACCTGTTGATTTTTTGTTTTTAAATACATTACTAAATCCTTCTCCGATTAAATATCCTAATATGTTATATTTCATAATCATACCCACCTTTTTTGTCGTCTCTTATGATATTGCCATTTTGTATGTGTATAACTCTTTTTTTCATTTTATCAACGATATCTTTTGCATGTGTTGCTACAACTACAGTTGTTCCTCTCATATTTATTTCATTTAATAATGTCATAATATCCCAAGCTGTGTCTGGGTCTAGGTTTCCAGTTGGCTCGTCCGCAATTAACATAGATGGAGCATTTACTAATGCTCTTGCTAATGCAACTCTTTGTTGTTCTCCTCCTGATAATTCATTTGGATACATTTTAGCTTTATTGCTTAATCCTACCATAGATAATATCATTGGAACTTGTCTTCTAATATGTCTTGGTGTTGCTCTAACAATATACATAGCATAAGCAACATTGTCATATACTGTTTTATCTGGTAATAGCCTAAAGTCTTGAAAAACCACTCCCATACTTCTTCTTAAATATGGAATACGGCTTGGTTTTAAATATGTAGTATCTTTTCCATTTATAATGATGTTTCCAGAAGTTGGTTCTTCTTCTTTTAAGATTAATTTAATTAGTGTTGATTTTCCACTTCCTGAACTACCTACTAAAAATGCAAATTCTCCCTTTTCAATGACAAAATTTGCATTGATAACAGCATCTGTACCTGTTTCATATGTTTTATTAACTTTTCTAAATTCTATCATTTTAAAATTCATTCCCTTCAGCTTAAATCATACCAATAAAACTGGACTTTTGCAAGACTTTTTTACTAAAAAAACAGCAAAAATACTGGTTTTTTGGCTATATTTTTTCTTTTTACTTACTTTTCCTACAAATTACTCTTTTGTTAACAAATTTATATATTATTTGTTTCAAATTGTCTTACAATATTTTCTGCATCAATTCCAAAATATTTTATTAGTTCTTCTGCTTTTCCTGATCTTCCAAATGTATCTGGTATTCCTAATCTTGTTAAATATTTAGGCTCAAACTCTGTTAAAACTTCTGAAATGCTACTTCCAAGTCCACCTATAATATTATGATCTTCTACAGATACTAATTTTTTTGTTTCTTTAGCTGATTTTATAATAATATCTTTATCTATTGGTTTTATTGTGTGAATATCAATTACTCTAATATTTATTCCTTTTTCTGCTAGTATTTTTTGTGCTTTTAGGCTTTCTGCTACTGTTATGCCTGTACTGAAAACTGTTCCATCTGTTCCTTCTCCATGTTGTATTGCCTTTCCTATTTTAAATTCTTGATTTTCATCATATATATTATTTGTTGCAAGTCGTGATAGGCGTAAATATACAGGTCCATCTATTTTTGAAATCTCTTTTACTGCCCACTTTGTTTGTGTATCATCACTTACTGACATAACTGTCATATTAGGAAGTGTACGCATTAAAGATATGTCCTCTATCATCTGATGTGTTGCCCCATCTTCCCCTACTGTAATTCCTGCATGTGTTGCACAAATTTTCACTGATAATTCTGGATAACATATACTATTGCGAATTTGATCATATGCCCTTCCTGCTGCAAACATAGCAAATGTACTTACATAAGGTGTTTTACCACATGTTGCTAA
>CANRML010000051.1 GCA_947631725.1 uncultured Clostridia bacterium | reverse complement strand
TAGGACAAAAAGTAACACAAGCAGTTATTACAGTACCAGCATATTTTAGCGATAGCCAAAGACAAGCAACAAAGGATGCAGGAAAAATTGCAGGATTAGAAGTTTTAAGAATTATAAATGAACCAACAGCAGCAGCATTAGCATATGGGATGGATAAAGAACAAGATCAAAAAATCTTAATTTATGACTTAGGTGGAGGTACATTTGATGTATCTATACTAGATATTGGTGATGGTGTATTTGAAGTTTTAGCAACAAGTGGAAATACACATTTAGGAGGAGACGACTTTGATAATGCTATAATTGACTATTTAGTAGCAGAATTTAAAAAATCAAATGGAATCGATTTAAAAACAGACAAAATGGCAATGCAAAGACTAAAAGAAGCAGCAGAAAAAGCTAAAATAGAATTATCAGGAGTACAACAAACACAAATTAACTTACCATTTATTACAGCAGATGCAACAGGACCAAAACATTTAGATGTAACATTAACAAAAGCAAAATTTGAAGAACTAATTCATGATTTAGTTGAAGGAACAGCTGGACCTGTAAACCAAGCTTTAAAAGATGCAGGATTATCAGCAAATGATATTCACAAAGTTCTATTAGTTGGTGGATCAACAAGAGTACCAGCAGTACAAGAAATGGTAAAGAAAATCACAGGAAAAGAACCTGACAAAGGTATTAACCCTGATGAATGTGTTGCAATAGGTGCAGCAATTCAAGGTGGAGTTCTTTCAGGAGATGTAAAAGACTTAGTATTATTAGACGTTACACCACTATCATTAGGTATTGAAACATATGGTGGAGTATTTACAAAATTAATTGAAAGAAATACAACAATACCAACTAAAAAATCACAAATATTCTCTACAGCAGCAGATGGCCAAACATCAGTAGAAGTACATGTTTTACAAGGTGAAAGAGAAATGGCAGCATATAATAAAACTTTAGGAAGATTCCAATTAACAGGAATTCCAGCTGCACCAAGAGGAGTACCACAAATTGAAGTAACATTTGATATTGATGCAAATGGTATTGTTCACGTATCTGCAAAAGACATGGCAACAGGAAACAGTCAAAATGTATCAATCACAGCTTCAACAAACTTAACAGAAGAAGATATTAACAAAGCTGTAAAAGATGCAGAAGCACATGCAGCAGAAGACAAGAAAAAGAAGGAAGAAATTGAAGTTAAAAATAATGCAGAAAGTTTAATATATAATAGTGAAAAAACATTAACAGATTTAGGAGACAAAATTAGTGGTGAAGAAAAAGCCAAAGTAGAAACAGAAATTGAAAATACTAAAAAAGCATTAGAAACAAACGATACAGAAAAAATCAAAGAAGCAACAGAAAAATTGACAAAAGTATTTTATGAAATGTCAGAACAATTATATAAAAATGCAGCTCCAAATGAAGCTTCAGGAGCAGAAGCAAATGCAGATGCAGACAATCAAGGAAACAATGGAGACAATGGAAACGTATATGATGCAGACTATAAAGTAGAAGATGATAAATAAATTGAGAGGAAAAAACAATGGCTAGTAAAAGAGACTATTATGAAGTGCTAGGGGTAAATAAAAATGCAACTGATGACGAACTAAAAAAAGCATATAGAAAATTGGCAAAGAAATACCATCCAGATGCAAACCCTGATAATAAAAAAGAAGCGGAAGCAAAATTTAAAGAAGTAAACGAAGCCTATGAAACTCTATCAGACCCACAAAAAAGAAGGATGTATGACCAATTTGGACCAGATGGACCACAAGGTTTTGGAGGAACCGGTGGACCATTTGGAGGTCAAGGAGGATATTATTCATATAATGGCTCAGGATTTGATGGATTTGGAGATTTTGGTGATTTAGGAGATATTTTCTCATCTTTCTTTACAGGAGGATTTGGCAGACAATCTACGAGAAGTAGACAAAATGGACCTAGAAAAGGCGCAGACTTAAATTTGCGTATGGATATAACATTTGAAGAAGCATATTTAGGTGTAGAAAAAGAAATTGTAATAAATAGAAATGAAAAATGTACTCATTGTAATGGAACAGGTGCAAAACCTGGAACAAACCCAATGAAATGTCCAAACTGCCAAGGAACAGGACAAATCAGGCAAGTACAAAATACTATTTTAGGTCAAGTACAAACAACTAGAACTTGTCCTGAGTGTCATGGAACAGGGGAAGTTATTAAAGAACCTTGTGAAGAGTGTAAAGGAAAAGGAACAGTTAGAAAACAACCAAAAATTAAGGTACGCATACCAGCAGGAATAGATAATGAACAAACTGTAGCTCTAAGAGGAGAAGGAGAACCTGGACAAAAAGGTGGACCTAATGGTGATTTATATATTACTGTTAGAATAAAGAAACATAATATTTTCACAAGAAAAGGAAATCATGTATTATGTGAAATTCCAATTACAATTACACAAGCAACATTAGGAGCTGAACTTGAAATTCCAATGGTAGATGGAAGTAAGGAAAGTTATAAAATTCCAGAAGGAACACAAACAGGAACAAAATTCACTATAAGAAATAAAGGATTCAAGAGTGTTAATTCTTCAATACAAGGAGATTATATCTTTACAGTAATTGTTCAAACTCCTAAAAAACTCTCAAAAGAACAAAGAGATTTATTAACTCAATTAGCAAAAACAATGAACGAACAACCACCAGTGAAAAAACGTGGATTGTTTGGATAATTAAAGCTAGGATTTATCTTAGCTTTTTTTGTATAGATTTTTATATAAAAAATAGCAAATTGCTAGACATAAAAAGAAAAAAAGGATATAATAAGAGTGTTAAAATATTAGAGAGGAAATAACCAAATAAATGGAGAAAAAAGTATTGTTTATTTCGAGTACAGGTGGTCATTTAGAAGAACTATTACAATTAAAACCATTATTTGAAAAATATGACTATCATATTATCACAGAAAAAGATAAATCAAATATAACTTTAAAAGAACAATATGGCGAAAAATTATCTTTTCTTCCATATGGAACAAGAGCAAAAATATTTTCATATATTTTTAAATATCTATATTTATGTATAAAAACAGTTTACCTATATTTTAAAATACATCCAAAAGTAATTATATCAACAGGAACACATACAGCAGGACCAATGTGTGTTTTAGGAAAAATATTTGGAAGTAAAATTATATATATTGAAACAATAGCAAATATAAATAAAAAAACTGCAACAGGAAGGCTAATTTATCCAATAGCAGATTTATTTATTGTACAATGGGAAGAAATGCTAAAACTATATCCAAAAGCAGTATATGGAGGTTTAATATATTAAATGATATTTATTATGTTGGGAACACAAAATAATAGTTTTCACAGACTATTAGAAGAAATAGATAAGTTAATAGAAAATGGTAGAATAAAAGAAAAGGTAATTGTACAAGCAGGATATACAAAATATGAAAGCAAAAATATGGAACAATTTAGTTTAATACCAAAAACAGAAATCGGAAAATACCAAGAACAGGCAGATTTAATTATTACACACGGAGGAGGAGCATCTATTGTATCTTCATTAAAATTTGGGAAAAAAGTTATAGCTGTACCTCGTAAACACCAATATGGAGAACATGTTAATGACCATCAAAAAGATATAGTAGAAGCATTTTCTAAAAAAGGATATATTATAGGGATAAATGATGTTGAAGAACTAGAAGAAGCAATCGAAAGAGCAAAAACATTTCAGCCAGTAGAATATAAAGTAAATAATGATAAAATATTAAATATAATAGAAGATTTTATTGAAAAAATTTAAAAAACTAGCAAAAGGAGCAAAATATGGAAGAAGAAAGATTAATTTCGCCAGAGCTAGAAAATGCTGGTGAAGAAAAACTAGAAAACTCTTTAAGACCTAAGACTTTAGAAGAATATATAGGGCAAGACAAAATAAAGGAAAATATGAAAATATATATTGAAGCAGCTAAAAAAAGAGGAGAGGCTTTAGATCATGTATTACTATATGGACCGCCAGGATTAGGCAAAACAACTCTATCAAATATTATATCAAATGAAATGAACGCAAATATTAAAATCACATCAGGACCAGCTATTGAAAAACCAGGAGATTTAGCAGCATTACTTACAAACTTGTCTGAATTTGATGTACTATTTATAGATGAAATTCATAGACTTAGTAAAAGCGTAGAAGAAATTTTATACCCAGCTTTAGAAGATTATACACTAGATATTATTATAGGAAAAGGATCAAGTGCTAGATCAATTAGACTTGATTTACCAAAATTCACTCTAATTGGTGCAACAACAAAAGCAGGAGCTTTAACAACACCATTAAGGGATAGATTTGGAATTGTACATAGACTAGAACTATATTCTGTAGAAGATTTAACTAAAATTGTCAAACGTTCTAGTAATATACTAGATGTCAAAATTCAAGAAGAAGCAGCAATTGAGATTGCAAGAAGATCAAGAGGAACACCTAGAATTGCAAATAGAATTCTAAAAAGAGTTAGAGACTATGCATCTGTATTAGGAGATGGAGAAATAAATCTAAAAGTTACAAAACATGCTTTGAATAAACTAGAAATTGATGAATTAGGACTAGATGAAATTGATAGAAAAATACTAGAAACTATGATTGTACAATATAGAGGAAAACCAGTTGGAATAGAGGCATTAGCTGCAACAATAGGAGAAGAAGTTGATACAATAGAAGATGTTTATGAACCATATTTGATTCAAATTGGATTTATAGCTAGAACATTGAGAGGAAGAACTGTTTTACCACCAGCATATGCTCATATGGGATATTCTTATTTAGAATAGGGAGAAAAAATGAAAAAAATATTAAAAAAGGAATACCTTTTAGCTATTTTGATATTTATCATAATTTTTAGCAGTATTTTAGTAAAGCCATTAGGAGACCTAGATGAACTATGGAATTACAACATAGCAAGAAATATAGCAGAACGGGAGAATACCATATAAAGAAATTAGTACAATTACAACTCCATTATTACCATTTATTAGCAGTATTTTTTTAAAAATAATATCAAATCAACTTATTATAATGAGAATTTTAGCAGCTCTACTAATGACAGCTATTTTATATATGATATTTAAAATATTAAAACAAATTACTAAAGAAACAAACATAAGTATAATTATTGCAATACTAATAGGATTGCTATTTCGTGAAATCTTTTGTATTGATTATAACTATATGTGTCTATTTCTTAGCTTAATCATTTTGTATTTAGAGTTAGCTGTAAAAAAGAAAAATAAATCATTATTGATAGGCATCTTAGCAGGACTAGCTATTTGTACTAAACAAAGTATAGGAGCAATAATTGTAATAGCAGTTTTATTAAAGCCTTTATTAGAAATCAATAAAAAAGAAAATATAAAAGTAGTAATGAAGAAAATAGGAAAACGAATATTAGGAATTACTATTCCATGTGTTATCTTATTATCATACCTTATTATTACTAAATCTTTTAATGACTTTATAGATTATGCAATAAAAGGAATAGCAACATTTGATAATAAAATAGAATATGAAACATTACTAAAAAGCAACACATTAGAAATAGCTATTTTATCAAGAATAATACCTATTACAATTATTGCAACTATTTTAACAAGTATAATAACAAAAATTATTAATATCAAAAAACCAGAAATACAAGAAGAAACCAGAGAAAAATTTACAAATATTCAAATTTTAACATTATATAGTTTATCAATGCTAGTAGTTATTTATCCTATTGCAGATAAAATTCATTTTTCAATAGGTATAACAAGTGCACTTGTTTGTGCTAGCTATTGCTTATTTTTATTAGGAAAAATCGGATATGATAAGATAAAATACCCTAAGAAAAAGTTTTATTATAAAACTATAACATTAATAATATGGCTAGGACTATTATCAATAATAAGCTTACATGGTGTAATAAATATACGAGAATATATAAACAACTATAGAGCTGGAAAAATAAATAAAGAAATAGAACATTTTGAAAATATTGAAGTACCAGAATATTTACAAGATAGAATTACAGGGATAGATAAATATATTGAAGAAAAAGAAAAGCAAGGAATAACAGTATATATATTAGATGCAGAAAGTGCAGTTTATACTATTCCACTTGATAAATACACAAAGAATTATGATATGTTCTTAAAAGGAAATATTGGGAAAGACGGAGAACAAGGACAAATAGAAAAAATAGAAAAAGAGAAAAATGAAAACATAATATATCTTGTAAAAAAAGATAGCGAAACATTAAATTGGCAATCACCAACAAAGGTTATTACATATATAAAAGAAAACTTAAGACATATAGGAGAAATAGAAATTTATGACGCATATATGCAATAAAATCAAAGAAATAATAGTAACAAAAAGGTATGAAATTAGTATTATTTTATTAATTATATTAGGAATTACTGTTAGACTAATAGGTATTGATGTATTACCTAATTCGGCCAATGTGGATGAAATATCTTCTGGATATGAAGCATATAGTATTTTGAATTATGAAATAGATAGAAATGGAAACTTTTTACCAATATTTTTGCAAGCTTGGGGTAGTGGACAAAATGCATTATTAACATACTTAATAATTCCATTTATAAAAATCTTAGGATTAAATATTTTGGCAGTACGTTTACCTATGGCAATTATTAGTTCCATATCTGTTGTATTGTTTTATTTAATTCTTAGAAAAATGACAAATAAAAAAATAGCACGAATAGGATTAGCATTTTTTGCAATATGTCCTTGGCATATAATGAAAAGTAGATGGGGATTAGAATCAAATTTATTCCCAGACTTAATTTTATTTGCAATTTACTTTATTATAAAAGGGTTAGAAAGTAACAAGAAACAGTATCATTATCTGGGATTTGTAATATTAGGACTTAGTAGTTATGCATATGGAACATCTTATTTGTTTTTACCAATATTTGTTATTCTATTATTGGTGTTTTTATATAGAAAAAAACAGATTAAGCTAGCACAAGGAATTTTTTCACTTGCAATTGTTGCTGTTATATCATTTCCAATAATGCTATATGTAATAATAAACATATTTGATTTGCCACAAATAAATTTACCTTTTATGACTATTCCTAAATTAGAAGTTAATAGATTTCAAGAGATAACGTCAATCTTTTTAGGAAAAAATATATCAGATGCCATAGAAATATTTATAAAACAGTATGATGGGCTAGAGTGGAACGCAATTGAAGGATATGGAATAATATATGTGTTTTCAACAGTGTTTACTATTATTGGCATTATTAGAAGTTTTAAAGCTAAAGAAAAAGAAGAAATAAAATATAATTCAATTTTTAATATATGGTTAATTGCAGGACTATGTATATTACCAGTATGTGAACCTAACATTAATCGCTTAAATATAATCATCATACCAATTATTTATTATACAATATTAGGGATAGAAGAACTATCTGATAAAAAATATGTTATATATGCAATTACAGGAATATATATAATTTCATTTGCTTTATTTATGCAAACATATATAAAGCAAGATAGCGATAAACTATATACTTTTGAAGGTGGATTAGAAGAACCAATTAAATATATAGATACTTTAAAAGATAAACAAATATATATAACAAATAAAATTAAAGAACCATATATTTATGTACTATTTTATACAGAATATAACACAAAAGATTTTGTAGATACAGTTAGATATGCAAATACAAACTCAGAATTTAGACAAGTGGATGGATTTAATAATTATTATTTTACAGAAATTGAAGATATAGAAAATAATAAAAATATTGCATATATGATAAAATCAATAGATAAAGACAAATATAAATTAGAAGATTTTAAAGTAACAGAATTTGATAAATATATAGTCATAGAAGGGACGAAGTAATATGAAATTATTAATGCATACTTGTTGTGCACCATGTAGTGTATATTGCATTGATTCTTTAAGAAAAGAAGGAATAGAGCCAACTGTATACTGGTATAATCCTAATATACATCCATATATGGAGTATAAAGCAAGAAGAGATACATTAAAAGAATATAGTAAAATGGTAAAAATTGAAGCTATATTTGAAGAAGAATATGGACTAGATGCATTTTGCAAAAATGTAGTTGATAAACTGGATACACGTTGCCAAGATTATTGCTATCCAGTCAGATTAGAGCAAACAGCAAAATTTGCCAAAGAAAATGGTTATACATCTTTTACTACAACTTTATTGGTAAGCCCTTACCAAAAGCATGAAATGATTAAGAAAATAGGAGAAAGTTTAGCTAATAAGTATGGACTAGAATTTGTTTATAGGGATTTTCGTGTTGGATTTAGAGAAGGACAAGCTAAGGCAAGAGAATTAGGACTATATATGCAAAAATATTGTGGATGTGTTTTCTCAGAAGAATCTTCAAACTATGACCACATCATTTCTGAACAAAAAGCCCAACTTCTTGAAAATAAAATTACAGAACGCAAGATTAGACTAGCATGGGATGTACCAAATTTAGAATTAAAACCATATA
>CANRML010000050.1 GCA_947631725.1 uncultured Clostridia bacterium | reverse complement strand
AATGTAACTGCTGTAATTTTAGGAGGATCCTTACGAATATTATTTACAGTTGTACTTGCCTCTGTTGCGTTCATTTGACCGGCTTGAGTCCTTTTGCCTAGCATACACGGTCGTGCCCACAAAAAATGAAAAATGGAAAATGGGGGAGTGGTGAAATGCAGACAAATGAATAGTTATGTAGATTTGGTTGGAAAATAGTTTGTGAAAAAAATATAAAAAATATTTAAAATGAGGAAAAGGGGATTTGGAGAAATTTGAGTAAGAAATAATAAACAAAAATGGAAAAAAGATAAAAAAATCAATATATGTGTAAAAACAGCAAATGCTTAAAGTATATGGTATTTAAAAGATATATACATAAAAAATATCATAAAAAAATAATTTTTTTCCAAATAACTCTTGACTTATAGTGACATATTGTGGTAACATAAAGTATATTTTTAAGAAATAAAAAAACATATAATATAGAAGAAACAAGGGGTATGGGGAAATATGAATAAGAAATTTGGAAAATCTGCATACGAAAAAAATAATATAGAAGGAAAAAGAAAAAAAGGATTTTTTAAATTAGGAAAAAAGGCAAATGAACAAAGAGAAAACTCAATTGTTGGAATTGCAAAAATATTAGAAAAAGAAAAATTAAGAGATGGAATAACAGCAGATAATACATATTATAGAAATATGCAAATTATAGAATCATATACCCAATATGAATTTGCAACTATACCAATCAAAAATGTTACAAAAACACAAATACAAGAATTTTTAGAAACACAAAGAATGAAATCAAATTCTACAATAGATAAACAATATAGAACATTAAAAAAAGTATATGAATATGCAGAATACAAAAAATTAATAAAAGAAAACTTCTTTATAGGTTATGACAGAATAAAAGCACCAAAAAGTTTAAAGGAAGATAAAGATATAGTTGCATTAACAAATAAAGAAGAATATAAATTAAAAAAATATATAGAAAAAAATCCAAGTCAATTTAATGATATAATATTGCTATGTTTAAATACAGGAATGAGGATAGGGGAAGTATTAGCTCTAACAAGAAAAGATATTATTTCAGATAAAGGACATTTATCAATATATGTTAATAGATCACTTACAAGAAACATAAAAGGCGAAGTTGTTATGGGAAAAACAACTAAAACAAGAAGCGGAAGAAGAAAAGTAGAAATATTACCAAATACTAAAAAAATAATAGAAAGAATAGTAAAAGAATCAAAACAACAAAGAAAAGACAAAGATACACCAATATTCTTAACAGAAGATGGAAAATTTTATTCACACTCACAAATAAATGGAGCATTAAAAAGAATGTGCAAAAATGCAGGAGTAAGAGTTGTAAGCAAAAAAGTAGTAAGAAATGGAAAAGTAAAAAAGATAAAGACAAGTGATATAAGTGTACATATGTTAAGACACACATTTGCAACAAGATGTATAGAAGCAGGTGTTGCAATAACAGTATTACAAAAAATATTAGGACATAGTAATATACAAACAACAATTAATACATATGGAGATATATATGATTACTATAGACAAAAAGAAATAAAAAAATATGATAAATATATAAAACAAATAGATGAAAAATTTAGATAAAAGCACAAAAAATGTGCTTTTTCTATTTATATAAAATTATTGTTTTTTAATTTTTGGCTTTGAAATTAAAGAAGCTATATATCCAAAAAACACAGCTGCAGCTATACCACCAGCACAAGCTTTTACACCACCAGTAAAAGCACCAACAATACCAGATTGTTTTACACCTTCAATTGCACCTTTTGCCAGGTTATATCCAAAACCAGTTAAAGGAACAGTAGCACCACTACCTGCAAAATCCACAATGTAAGAATAAATTCCTAATCCACCTAAAATAGCACCAGTAGTTACAAATATAACTAAAATTCTAGCAGGTGTTAATTTAGTTTTATCAATCAAAATCTGACCAATTACACAAATAATACCTCCAACAAAAAAACATTTAAGTAAAGGCATTAAACTAAAAACAGAGCCCCAGTCAATATCCATAATTTCCTCCTTAAACTTCAATACTTATTGCATGAGCAATACTAGGAATACTTTCACCTTGTTGAGCAGTTGTAGAATTTGTTAAAGCACCTGTTGCAACAAGTAATAATTTTTTAATTTTTCGTTCCTTCAATTGCTTAAACAAATATCCAGAAAAAACACTAGCTACACAGCCACATCCACTACCACCAGAATGAGTATCTTGTGAAGCTTTATCAAAAATCAAAACACCACAATCATTATAATTCTTTTCTACTTGATAACCTTGAGAACGTAAAATATCAATAGCAATATCTTTTCCAATATATCCTAAATCACCACTAATAATTGCATCATAATAACTAGGATTTCTTCCAGTATCCAAAAAATGAGTAATTACAGTATCTGCAAATGCAGGAGCCATAGCAGCACCCATGTTATTTGCATCTTTAATTCCCATATCCACAATTTTTCCAGGTGTTATACAAGTAACAAAAGGTCCTTGACCAGACTTAGTTAAAATAGCAGCACCAGCACCTGTAACAGTCCATTGTGAAGAAGGAGGACGTTGATTTCCTAATTCTAATGGAAATCTAAATTGTTTTTCTGCACTACAAAAGTGACTAGAAGTAGCACATAACACGTTATTTGCAAAACTCTCAATACAAATACTACCAAGAGATAAAGACTCAACAAAAGTAGAGCATGCACCAAAAAGACCAAAAAAAGGAATATTTATATCACGAAGTCCAAAACTTGAAGAAATACATTGATTTAGCAAATCCCCAGCAAAACAGCAATCAATTTCAGTTGAAGAAATACCAGATTTACTAATAACAGTATTAACAGTCTCTTTAATGATTTTACTCTCAGCCTTTTCCCAACTCTTTTCACCCCAAAATTCATCTTCTAAAGTTTGATCAAAATATTTAGCCAATGGACCATCAGACTCTTTTGGACCTACAATACTTGCACAGTCTAAAATAGTAGGTGGGGTATCAAAAGATATAGATTGTTTACCTAACTTTTTCAAAAAAACACCTCCAATTAAACTAAAGTAATACTTTGAGTATTAAAAATTAAATATATAAGTCCAACCAAAATAGATGCAGAAATACCAAAAACTAAAACAGGACCTGCAACAGTGAACATTTTTCCACCAACTCCCATAACATATCCTTCAGACTTATACTCCATAGCAGGGGATACAATAGAATTAGCAAAACCAGTAATAGGGACTAAAGAACCAGCACCTGCGAATTTACCAATTTTATTAAAAATATTCAAACCTGTTAAAAAAGCAGAAAGACCAATAAGAATAATTGAAACAATAGTACCAGATGTTGTAGTATCTAAACCACGAGCTTTACAAATATTACTAATAACTTGTCCAATAGTGCAAATTAAACCACCAACCCAAAAAGCATTAAAACAATTCTTTAAAATAGGGGAATTAGGTGATTTTTTATTAACATATTCTTGATATTTTTTCTTGCTTTCAATAGGATTAGAAGAATTAGAATTCATTAATCTTCCTCCTTCCTAGTTAAATCTAAAACAAAACTTAAATCCAAATCAACAAAGTATTCTGAAATTTTATCTCCATCAATTTTTGCATATTGATTTAAAATTTTAACTTGTGATAAATAATCAATTGTTTTAGAAGCCTCCTCAATAGCTTTTAAAATTGCATCTTTCCATGAAACATTTGAATTTCCAGTAATCATTAAATGTTTTTCTATTTCCATAACTAAAACCTCCATAAATCTTTTAATATATTTTTTCCGGTTTTTGAAAAAATATACAAATTTTATTTTAAAAAATACACATAATATATTTAAGAAAAAATTAATTTACAATTTTAACATTAAATGATAGAATAAAAAAGGTGATAAAAATGATTGATAAAACAAGAGAAACGGCACTAAAAGTGCTATATAGAATAGATAAAGAAAAAGCATATTCAAATATTGTATTAAATCAAGAAATAAAGAAGAATAAAGAACTAACACAACTTGATATATCATTTATATCAGAATTAATATATGGTGTAACAAATTGGAAATTAACAATTGATACAATTATTGAGAAATATTCTAAAATAAAATTAAAGAAAATATCGGACTGGATTTTAAATATATTAAGGCTAGGAATTTATCAAATAATATGGCTAGATAAAGTACCAAAATCAGCAGCAGTTAATGAAAGTGTAAATTTAGCAAAAAGATATGGACATAGTGCAAGTAGTAATTTTGTAAACGCAATATTAAGAAAAGTTACAAAACAAGATTTAGAAGAACTGCAAAATATTAAAAATCCAATAGAGAGAATATCAAAAATGTATTCAATGCCAATTTGGATAGTAGAAAAATTACTTAATCAAAGAGATATTAATATAGTAGAAAACATTTGCCAAGAATTAACAAAAAGACCTAAAGTAATAATAAGAAGGAATAATTTAAAAGTAGGGAAGGAAGAGTTTGAAAAATTACTTCAAGAAAATAAAATAGAATTTCAAAACAGTAAAATAAATTCTTTATTCTATATATTAGAAGGAATAAAAAATATAGAGAACTTAAAAATCTTTGAACAAGGCTATTTTACTGTACAGGACATATCTGCAGGACTTGCTGCAAAATATTTAGATCCAAAACCAGGAGAAAAAATCTTAGATGCTTGTAGTGCACCAGGAGGAAAAACTACATATTTAGCAGAACTTATGGAAAACAAAGGCAAAATTGAAGCATGGGATATATATATAAATAGAACGAATTTAGTAAAAGAAAATGCTAAAAGATTAGGAATTACAATAATCGACGAAAAACAAAAAGATGCAACAATATATTATGAAGAATATATTGAAAAATTTGACAAAATACTACTAGATGTTCCATGCTTAGGGATTGGTGTAATAAAAAGGAAACCTGATATAAAATGGCAAAAAGAATTAAAAGATGTAGAAGAAATAACAAAAATACAGAAAAAAATACTAGAAACTTGTACAAAATACTTAAAGCCAGGGGGAATTTTAATTTATTCAACTTGTAGTATTTTAAAAGAAGAAAATGAAGAAACAATTGAAAAATTTTTAAAAGAAAATGATAACTTTAAATTAGAAAAAATGCTTGATATATTACCGCAAAATAGGCAAGATGGTTTTTTTATAGCAAAAATTAAAAAGACCTAATATTACATATTTATTACAATTGCATTACATTTTAGTTAAAGTAGTTGACTTTTAAATTAGAAACGATAAAATATTAATGTATAAATTAGAATATATTTCTTGGGGATGAAAATATAAGAAGTATTATTTTGATTTCAAATGCAAAAGATATGTATATAAAAAGTAAGGAGCAAAAAATGGCAAGTTGTTTAGGTTTATATATTGAAAATAATTTAATCAAATATGCTAAAATTTCAAAAGAGAAAGATGAAAAAAAGGTAGAAACTTTTGGAGTAAAATTCTATGATAGAATTGAAGAAGGAATTAGACAAGTAATCGAAGAAACATATAGCTATAAAATTCCTATTTGTGTAAATTTATCAGAAGAAAATTACCAATATTTTGACATGTTTTCACTACTTAGCAAAAATGACTTAGATAAAGCAATAAGAACAGAATTTGAAGCTTTCTGTGAAGAAAAGAACTTTAGTGCAAATGCATTTGAAACAAGATATGCTGTCACAGAAGATTTAGAAAATTCACAAAATTTAAAAGTAATTTTTGTTAGTGACAACAAAATGGAATTAAATAAAAAATTGCAATACTTTGAGAAATACAAACTAACAGGTGTTTATCCATTACCAATGGCTATTGCTACAGTATCTGATGCAATATTACAACAAAACTCTATAGTAGTAAACATAGAACAAAACACCACAATCACAACAATTATAGATAAAAAGATACATGATATAAAAGTATTAGAACAAGGAACAGGAGATTTCTTGGATAAAATAAATTTAAAAGAAAACTCTTTCCCAAAAGCTTATGAAATGTGTAAAGAAACAACAATATACACTTCAGAAGGTAGGGAACTAACAGAAGAACAAATAGGATACTTAGAAGAAATTATGCCAATCCTATATACAATAGTAGGACAAGTTCAAAAAACAATAAATGAAAGCCTTGAAAAAATTGACAATGTATATATCACAGGAACAGCAAGTTTAATAAACAATATAGATTTATACTTCCAAGAATATTTAGACAATGTTACTTGCGAAATATTAAAACCAAACTTCATAAAAGTAACACCAGATATAAATATAAAAGACTATATAGAAGTAAACTCAGCTATAGCTATTGCTAACATGGGATTAGGCGAAGGTGTCGCAAACATGAATTTCAGACACAACACAGCAAATAACAAACTAAAAGATTTCTTAAAACTTGAAATAGGGGGAGAAAGTTTACGAGCTAAAAAAGGAAAACTACTAACAAATGACTTTGGACAACCTCTAGACAGAGCAGAAAAAAGATTGCTAAATGCAGTAGCAGGATTTTTAATATTACTAATTGTATATAGTGCTTTCTCAATTGTATTAAAAAATGGATTTGAAGATAAACTCAAAGAGGCAGAAATTTCAATACAGAATTCTAAAAAGCAAATAGCTCTCGCAGAAGCAGATGATAATGCAATTAAAGAAATGAAAAATAACTATATTACAAAAATTAAAAACTTAGATGAAATTAGTAGAAGAATAGATGAGAAAAACAGAGTAAGAGGGGTTATACCTGGATTATTAAATCAAATTATGAACGTTATGCCAAAAGGTGCAAAATTGACATATATAGAAAATACAGATACAGAACATGTAAAAATAACAGTAGAATCTCCAACATATGAACAAATTGCATATTTAATAAGTAGCATAAAAAATGAAGGTATTTTAACAAATGTATTATCTACAAACGGACAAAAAACACAGGATATGATTTCTGTAAATATAGAAGGAGAATTACCATGAAAAAACTATTTATTTCAGTAGTAATTGCCTTAATGTGTATCTTAACAATATTTACAATATTTAGAGGAATACACATTGGTGGATTTAAAATTTTAGGTTTAAGTGAAATAAAAGCAGAAGATAAAGAACTTGAAGAAAAAGTTACAGAAGCTACAAGGCTTGCTAGTACAGATTATCCAAATCAATTAGCAAATATTAAAAAAGACATGCAAGATATGGAATCTGAAAAACAACAATATGAAGATATGGTAGCAGTTAGTTCAGATAGTGAAATATCAGCTTCTGTTCAAAAACAAAAATATACAATAGATAAATTATGGACAAAAATAGGAAGATTAGCAACAGATGAAGGCTTAGATGCAAAATTTGTTTTAACAAATGGAAGCTTACAAGCTGCAAAAGACGAAGATTTTAACTATTACACAATAGAATTTGAAGTTACAGGAAGTTATGTAGGAGTTGCTCTATACCTATCTAGTTTAGAGGATGACTCAGAACTAGGATTTAGAATACAAGATTTCAAGATGGTACCAGCTACAAAAAAAGAACAAAATGAAGAACAAAAAGTAATAGCTACATTTAAAACAGAAGATGTTGCAATACAAGGAATCTTAAAAGAAGAACCAAAAGAAGAAGATACAGAAGATGCAGACAAAGATACAAAAGATAAAGATACAAAAGATAAAGATACAAAAGATAAAGATACAAAAGAAGATGGTGCCGGAACTAAGATTGAAGACTACTTAGAAGAAGATGAGGAATAAAAAATATGATTAAAAATCATATTGGTTAAAAAGGAGTAAATTATGACAAAGTCAATTTTAAAAGAAATTATGATAATTTTATTATTAATTCTTATGATTATTTTGTTATTAGGTGTTTTGCTATATAACTATATTCCTATGAACAAAGTTATTCCACAAGATGTAAAATATGTAGCAGCAGAAGATACAAAACAAGCATTAGAAGAAAAGAAAGTAGCAGATAGTGAATCAGTAGTTTTAACTTATGAAGTTTCAGCAACAGATTTACAAAATTATCAAAAAGTAAAAGAATATAAAGCAGGAAGAAAAAATCCATTTGAGGAAATAGCTAAAGAACCAACATCAGGAGGCTCAGAATCAAGTTCAAGTACAGGTTCTAGCTCAGGATCAGGTTCAACATCTAGTGGATCAAATAATTCAGGAAGTTCTTCAAACTCAGGAAGCTCAGACAGTGGTTCAACAAACTACTATCCTGACAGAGGAACAAAATAATTTAGTTTTTAATATTATGCTTGCAAATATGCGAGTATAGTCAAAAAAAAATATATATATTCAAAAGAAAAGGAGGAAGTCGAAAATGAAGGATAACAAAGGTATCACATTAGTGGCATTAGTAATCACAATTATCGTACTTTTAATTTTAGCAGGAGTAACAGTTGCATCACTTTCTGGTGAAGATGGACTTTTAACAAGGGGTTCTCAAGCAGTTAACAGATCAAATGTTGCTGATGCTGAAGAAAAAGTAACATTAGCATTTGACAACATCATGACTGGATTCTATGAAGAAAAATATGCTCAAGGA
>CANRML010000049.1 GCA_947631725.1 uncultured Clostridia bacterium | reverse complement strand
TTAAATTTTCTTTACAATCATTTATTTAATGTAATTTTAACTTTTAAAATTGATTGTAAATATATTATACGAGGAGAAGAAATATGAAATTCGTAACAGATGACGAATCAAAAAAACAATATAAAAAATTCTTAGAAGAAAACGAAAGATGTAATTTTCAACAATCATTAGAATGGGCAGAGGTTAAAAAACCAAATTGGATACCAGAAGTTATTTTAGCAGAAGATATGCAAGGAAATATAATAGGCTCTTTATGTGTTTGGATACGTAAGATACCAATTTTCGGTAACATTATGTATGCACCAAGAGGACCAGTATGTGATATCCATAATATAAATGTGTTAAAACAATTAACAGATGGAGCAAAAGAATTAGCAAATAAATATAAAGCAATTGTATTAAGAATAGAGCCAGATGTAGAAAGTGATGACCAGGATTTTAGAGATATTGTAGCAAATCTAGGTTATGAAATAAAAGACAATGCAAAAGACTTTATGGATGAAATTCAACCAAGATATGTTTTTCGTTTAGATATTAAAGGAAAAACAGAAGATGAAGTTATGGCAGGCTTTCACCAAAAATGGAGATATAATATACGTTTAGCAACAAAAAAAGGTGTTGTTGTTAAAGAAGGAACAAGAGAAGATCTAAAAGATTTCCATAGAATTATGGTAGAAACAGGAGCAAGAGATGGATTTATTATTAGACCATTAGAATATTTTGAAAAAATGTATGATAATTTAGCACCAGACCATATGAAATTATTGATGGCATATTATGAAGACAAGCCAATATCAGGAGTAATTCCAATATTTTATGGAAACAAAACATGGTATCTATATGGAGCAAGCAGTAATGAACACAGAAACTTAATGCCTAATTATTTATTACAATGGGAAATGATAAAAATGGCAATCGCTAGAAAAGACGATATTTATGACTTTAGAGGTGTTTCAGGAATTGTAGACGAATCACATCCTCAATATGGATTATATAGATTCAAAAAAGGATTTGGTGGAAAATTCACAGAATTTTTAGGAGAAATTTACATTGCATACAAACCTTTGACATATAAAATATATAAATTTTCAGAAAAATTATTCCGTAATGTACGTCAAATAAAAATGAAATTTAAAAGTAAAAGGTGATAATATGACTAAGCTAATTATCAACAAAAAAGACTTAGCACATAATGTTCAAAAAATAAAAGAATATGCAAAAACAAATTTGCCAGATGATAATGGAAAAAATGTTCAAATAATAGCAGTTGTAAAAGCAAATGCATATGGATTAGATATGAAACAATATGTACAGTTCTTGATAGACAAAGGAATTGATTTTTTTGCAGTATCAACAGTTCAAGAAGCTTTACAATTTAGAGAACTAGGTTTTACACAAAAATTACTTATGCTATCTTCAACAGCAATCAAAGAAGAAGTAGAAAAATTAGTTAATAAAAATGTTATTATTACTATTGGATCTAAAGAATCAGCAGAAGTAGCAAATCAAGTTGCAGAAAATAAAACAATAAAAGCACATATAAAAATCGATACAGGATTTGGAAGATATGGATTTGTCTATACTCAAAGAGAAAAGATGATAGAGGCAATAAAAAACCTGAAAAACATTGAAATCGAAGGCACATATACTCATTTTTCAAATGCATTTTATGATGACAATTATACAAAACTACAATTTAAAAATTTTATTGATTGCATAGAAGTCTTAAAAATGAATGATATAAATCCAGGGATGCTACATGTATGCAATTCAGCAGCATTTATCAAATTTCCAGAAATGCATTTAAATGCAGTTAGAGTAGGTTCAGCATTTACTGGTAGATTAGCATTTAAAAATAATTTAGGCTTGAAAAAAATAGGAAACTTGGAAACGCAAGTAGCAGAAATAAAAAAATTGCCAAAAGGATATAATATCGGTTATTCAAATAGTTATAAAACTAAAAAAGAAACTAAAATTGCAGTTATTCCTTGTGGATATATTGATGGAATAGCATTAGAAGTAGGAAAAGATATGTTTAGGCCAATCGATAAATTAAGATATATTGTAAATGATATAAAAGCTATATTCAAAAAGCAAGAAAGACAAGTAATAATTAATGGACAAGCTTGTAAAATTATAGGAAGAATAGGAACTTTTCATATTATAGCAGATATAACAGGAAAAGAAATTAATATAGGAAATAAGGTAACATTACAAATAAATCCAACTTTAGTCAATCCTCAAGTTATTAGAGAGTATGAATAAAAAGGAAGGAATTAAAAAATGGAAGAAAAAGAAGTTAATCTAAAAAAGGGCTTTTTTAAAAAGATAAAAATATCAACAGTAAATATAGAAAAATATCCAGAGTTAGCAGCAGAAAAAGTTTCAAGAGCAATCAATTATTTAGCAAAATTAGTTGCTATACTTGTCATTGTAATATGTGCTGGAATGATATATAAAACAACGCAAGTTGTTAATCAGGTAATAGATTATATAGAAAAAGAATTTCCAGACTTCTCATATCAAGATGGACTATTAGATGTTAAATCAGAAACTCCTATTACTATAGAAAATGAAGTAATAGGAACTTTGATTATAGATACAAATGCAGAAGAACAAGAAAGTATTACTAATCAAATGGAAGAAAAAGAAAACTGCATAATACTATTAAAAAATGAAGTTATGATAAAAAATAATTCAATGTTAGGAACAGCAACATATAAATATGATGAAATGTTAGGACAAATGGGATTAACAAGCTTTAACAAACAAGATGTCATAAATTATGCAAGAGGAACACAAATGATAAATATATATATAAGTTTAGGTATCACATTATTTATATATGCATTTGTAATATATTTCATAAATACATTAGCAAACAGCCTATTTATAAGCATATTTGGACATATAGCAAATCTGTTAACAAAAGTAAAAATGAGATATTCAGTAATTTTCAGTATGTCAATTTATGCCTCAACTTTATCAATATTACTTAATATTATTTATGTAATAATTAATACTTTCACAAATTTTGAAATACAATATTTTGATGTAATGTATATGTCAGTGGCAGTAATTTACTTAATATCAGCAATATTTATGATAAAGGTAGATTTACAGAAAAGACAAGTAGAATTAATGAAAATTCAAGAGGTTCAAGAGCAAGTAAGAAAAGAAATTGAAGAAAAAGAGACAGAAGAGAAAAAAGATGAAAATGAAAAGCCAGAAGAAGAACCAAATGAAAAGAAGAAAAAAGAAGAAAAAGAGAAAAAAGAAAAGGGAGATTCTGAAAAATCTGGTCCAGAACCTGAAGGAACTAGTGCATAGAAAGGAAAGATAAAACATGAAAAACAATAATAACAATAAAAAAGAAAAAAACAAAAAGATACTGGTAGGCTTGATAGTAATATTAGCAATTATAACTTTATCAGCAATATTACTTGCTGTATATATTAAAAGTAATGACAAAAAAGATGAAAAAGAGTTAGCATATACTGAACTTATTAAGGAAATATCTAATAAAAATGTTGAAGAAATAGAAATGACAGTTGGAAGTACAACAGTTAAAGTAAAATTAAAAAATCAAGAAGAAGAAAAGACAACAATTGTACCAAGTACAGAAGCTTTTATGGAATTGATACAACAAAAAACAGAAGATGGAAATGAATTTAAACTAAATCAAAAACCAAGAAGTGTAATATCACAAATTGCTACAACATTTATTAGTTTACTTCCAACATTTATTATGGTTGCATTATTTATAATGATATTCAAAATGCAAGGATTGGGAGAAAAAGGAAAAGTTTATGAAGACACAGAAAGAAAAACAAAAATTAAATTTGATGATGTAGCAGGATTAGATGAAGAAAAAGAAGAATTGATAGAAATTGTAGACTTTTTAAAAACTCCTGAAAAATTCACTAAAATGGGAGCAAAAATACCAAGAGGTGTGCTATTATACGGAAAACCAGGAACAGGAAAGACACTAATCGCCAAAGCAATTGCAGGAGAAGCAAATGTACCATTTATTTCAATGAGTGGATCTGAATTTGTTGAAATGTTTGTAGGACTTGGAGCATCAAGAGTAAGAAAGTTATTTGAAAAAGCTAGAAAATTAGCACCTTGTATCGTATTCATTGATGAAATTGATGCAATAGGTTCAAGAAGAACATCAAGTACAGGTGCAGAATCAGAAAATAATCAAACATTGAACCAATTATTAGTAGAGATGGATGGCTTTAGTTCTGAAGAAACAATTATTGTATTAGCAGCAACTAATAGACCAGAAATGTTAGATAAAGCATTATTAAGACCAGGAAGATTTGATAGGCAAGTAACAATACCAATTCCAGATATAAAAGGAAGACTAGAAATATTAAAAATCCATGCTAAAGATAAAAAATTATCTGATAGTATTAATCTAGAAAGTATTGCAGAAGATACAGCAGGATTTACAGGAGCAGAATTATCAAACATCTTAAATGAATCGGCAATAATTGCAACAATAAATAAACATGAGGAAATCGAAAATGACGACATAGAAGAAGCTGTAAAGAAAGTAACAGTAGGACTTGAAAAGAAAGCAAGAGTAATATCAGATAAAGATAAAAAATTAACTGCATATCACGAAGCAGGACATGCCGTAGTTAGTAGATATTTACCAACACAAGCTAATATCAAAGAGGTATCTATAATTCCAAGAGGTGTAGCAGGCGGATATACAATGTATAAAACAGATGAAGATAAATACTATATTTCAAAAACAGAAATGCAAGAAAAACTAATAGCTTTACTTGGAGGAAGAGCAGCAGAACAATTAGTATTAAATGATATATCTACTGGTGCAAGTAATGACATTGAAGTTGCAACTAAAATCGCAAGAGATATGGTTACTAAATATGGTATGAGTGATATTTTAGGACCAATAGATTTCCAAGGAAAAGAACCATATGAAATGCAACTATTTGGAGAAAATATTGGAGATAAAATAGGACTAGAAGTAAAAGCTTTAATAGATATAGCCTATGAAGGTGCTAAACAACTTCTAATCGAGCATAGAGATAAATTAGATACTATTGCATTAACATTATTAGAAAAAGAAAAGATTAATGAGCAAGAATTCAATAAAATATTTGAATAATTAAAAAAAATCTACTAAAAAGTAGATTTTTTTTAAGCTGTAACGAATTTTTGCTTTACAGTATCAATTTTTGTTTGTTCAACAGTTTCTGTTTTATACCAACCTTTTTCAGACATTAAATTATATATTTTATTTTGAATATCTAAAGCAACATTTAAAGCATCTTTAAAAGCAGTATGAACTTCTGCAGTTGTAGACTCAATTGTACCATGAAGGTATAAATCACAAACACCTTTAATAATTAACAATTCTTTTTCCATAATATCTTTATCTTCCATATTACTAACATTTCCTCCTTATAGTAAATTTAAAAACTTATTAAATAAATCTAAATGCTTACCCTCTAATTCCTTCATATAAGAAGAAAGAGTAGGGTCTGTTAATTGCTCAGAAGCTTTAAGACTGCAAGATTTCATAAATTTTTCATGTCCTAAAGCATCTTCAATGTATAAAAGCTCTTTATTTGTCATATTATCACCACCTAAGATTAGTATTACCAAAAAATAGTAATATATACAAAATATAAAAAATAGGAGGAACACTTTTGAAAATATTAAATATGATATTATAGGAGAGTGATAAAAATGGACCGTCAAAGCATTATAAGGGCACAACGTTATTTAAATAGATTTGACCAAATATTATCTGAAATGTCAGAAAAAATGTTACATGCAGAATTAACAAATTATAGTATTACTATTGACTTTATAAGATGTATGATACCACATCATCAAGCAGCAATTTATATGTCTGAGAATTTGCTAATGTATACAAGATATCAGCCTTTAATAGAAATTGCTAAAGGAATTATAGCTATGCAAACAAAAGGAATTGAAGAAATGAAAGAAATACTAAGAACAACATCTGTATATATGAGTATGGAAAGAGATATAAATACATATTTAACAAAATATTTTGAAATAACAAATAACATGATTGAAAAGATGAAAAATAGTCCAAGATGTGTAAATATTAATTTAGATTTTGTAAATGAAATGATACCACATCATGAAGGTGCAATTCAAATGTGTAATAATTTACTACAGTACTATATTGACCCACGTTTAAGAAATGTTGCAAATACAATTATACGGTGAACAAAGTCAAGGAATAAATGAATTAGAAAAAATAAGGAAGCACTTTTGCAATATGAGAAGATAACAAAAAGCACAGATTTTAATTAATCTGTGCTAAAAATTTATCATACTGGATCTACATGTACTATTGTTTTATATACTACATCTAAAGAAGATACATTTTTTTCTAAACTATCAGCTAATTTATGACTATCAAATGTAGACATATTTCCATCAACACAAATAGTTAAAAAAATCATATGTTTTGCTCCAACAGGAGAAGAACTAAAACTTTTGATTGACTTTATTTCAGGATAAGCTTTTGCTAAATCTAAAATTGAATCTTTTGTTTTTTCATCTACAGAAACATCCATTAATACATTATAACTTTCCATAAATATACTAATTCCAGTGTAACAAATCCAAATAGAAATACCAAAACCAACAACACTATCAAGCCAAAAAATACCAAAAAAGGTAAAAAGGCTAGAAAGTAAAGTAAATGAAGTTACAATACAGTCATTACGATGGTCTTGCATATTAGCTTCTAATAAAATATTTTTATGTAATTTGTATGCATGTTTAGTATATAAAAATAGGATTAGTTTTGTAATAATTGTAATTATACAAACAAGAACTAAAAACCATGAAAACTGCAATTTACTTTCAGTTACAAATGTTGTAGCAGAATCATATAGAAGTTTAGCAGAAACTAAAACCATAGAAATACCAATAAACATAGAAAATATATATTCTGCTTTACCATGTCCAAAATTATGGTCATCATCATTTGGCTCACTTGCAATTTTATTACCAATAAAAGTCATTAGAGAAGCAAAAATATCACCAGCGCTATTAAAAGTATCAGCAATCATAGCTTGACTATTTGTAAAAAAGCCGATAATTCCCTTCATAATTAACAATAATATATTACCAATAATTCCATATATTCCTGCTCTTTTTGTCATTGTAAATCTCTCTGATTCCATTGTAATCTCCCTCTTAAAATAATATTTTCTAATATTAAAAAATATTATAGCACAAATTATAATAAATGTAAATCTTTAAAAAAAGCCACATAATTGAAAAAGTAAAGATTTTATGTTATAATATAAGTGTAACAATTACTTTATAGGAGGTCTTGAAAAAATGAAAAGACAACAGAACGAGAAACACGAACGCAACGGTATCTATGTTTATCGGGAAGGAGATGCACAAGATGATGGCTATGTAGACTTTCTCGATGAACAAACTGGAATCAGATTTAAATCTTTCTTAGAAGATGACATCGACAAGATGGTAGAAGTAAGAAAGATTAAAAATCACCGTAAGAGAAGAGGCTTTGCAAAGAAGCTTCAAAGCATTTTGGAAAAGAAAGACAGCGAAACTATCTATTTTCTACTTTTTGATGACGACAGTCTTGTCGGCCTGGTTGTCCTCAATAATAACGAAGAAATGAGCTTCTTCAGCTATTATGAGGCAAGTTTAGGAGGATTCAAAGGGGTAAATAGATGTATGCTGACAATCAAAAATGTTATGGAAATGACAGGTGCAGAAAATGGTAAAGTCTTTTTGTACAATGCCAATGTTGCTTAGTCAAGACCACAAAAGGCTCGGAACAATTCCGAGCTTTTTGTATTTTAAATAATTATTTTTATAAATAATAGGAATATTTAACATATGATATTCATAATATACAAAGAAATTGTGAAAATTGTGTGAAAAATATAAAAAAGGTATTGACAATTTATACATTTGGGTATAAATTATTAGCAGTCAAACAACAAGAGTGCTAAAAATAGTAAAAAAAATTGAGGAGGTAATAAAAATGATTAAACCATTAGGAAGTAGAGTCCTTATCAAAATGAAGGAAAGTGAAGAAACAACTAAAAGTGGAATTATATTAGCAAGTTCAGCACAAGAAAAGCCACAAATTGCAGAAGTAATTGCAGTAGGACCAGGTGAAAAAGTAGATGGAAAATTAGAAGAAATGTATTTAAAAAAAGGAGACAATGTAATTGTAAGCAAATATGGAGGAACAGAAGTTAAATACGATGGTGAAGAATATATTATAGTAAAACAAGAAGATGTATTGGCAATAGTAGAATAGTAAAATAAAGGAAAGGAAGGATATAAAATGGCAAAACAAATTAAATTTGGAGAAGATGCTAGAAAATCATTATTAGAAGGTGTAAATAAATTAGCAGATACTGTAAAGGTTACATTAGGACCAAAAGGAAGAAATGTTGTATTAGATAAAAGTTTTGGGGCACCTTTAATTACAAATGATGGTGTAACAATAGCAAAGGAGATTGAATTAGAAGACAAATATGAAAATATGGGAGC
>CANRML010000048.1 GCA_947631725.1 uncultured Clostridia bacterium | reverse complement strand
ATCTTACAATAGCTGTTAATGTAGAACTAAATTATCTTTATTTTTTATTAAATAGATTTTACTTTTTTAATTAACTACTTTAAAATTTTTTATTCATTTTTTGACAAAATGTTGACTTAGATTTTTTGGTGTAATATAATGCTTATGCAGTAATGCAAATAAGAGGAGGATGTTATGAAAAAAATTAAGATTTTTGCTTGTCCATCAAGCGAAGAATTCACAAAAGAGATTTGTGATATTTTACACTTGCCACTAGGAAAAATGGATTGCTTTAAGTTTAAAAATGATAACAATTTTGTACAATTATTAGAAACTGTTCGTGATTATGATGTTTATGTTGTTCAATCAACTAAACCACCTGTTAATGAAAGAATTATGGAATTATTAATTACAATTGATGCTTTAAAGCGTGCATCTGCTAAAAGAATTACAGTTATTTTACCATATTTTATTTATTCACGTTCTGATAAAAAAGATCAACCTCGTGTACCTATTACAGCAAAGCTAATTGCTGAAATTATTGAAGCTGCTGGAGCTGATAGAGTTACTACTTGTGACTTACACAATCCTGCTATTCAAGGATATTTTAATATAAACTGTGACAGATTAACTGCTCAATATACATTACAATCTTATTTCAAAGATAAAAATATTCCACCTGAAGATATGGTTGTTGTTGCTACAGATGCAGGAAGTTCTAAAAAAGCATATAAATATTCAGAATATTTTGGATGTCCAATTGCATTGATTGATAAAAGAAGGCTTGGCAATGATGACCATGCAGTTGCAAGTACAGTTATTGGAGATGTAAAAGATAAATATGCTCTTATATTTGATGATGAAGTTGATACTGCTGGCTCTTTAATTGAAACCGTACAAATTTTAGAGAAATTTGGTGCAAGAGAAATACATGCTGGCTGCACACACGGTGTATTATCAGGACCTGCTATAGATAGAATAAAAAATTCTTCTATTAAAGAACTTGTTATTACAAATACAATACCTTTACCAGAAGAAAAGAAAATAGATAAAATTACAGTTCTCTCTGTTGCTCCAATTTTTGCTGAAGCAATTAGACGTTTAAATGAAGAATTACCTTTAGGTGAAATTTATTCTACTTTAAATTTATCTTAGTAAATAGTCCCTATTAGTTACTAATAGGGATTGCTTTTTTTTATATTTTGTTATATAATCGTAGAAAATTATTAAATTGGGGGATTTTATATGACATATAATCACTTGGAAATTGAAAAAAAATGGCAAGAATATTGGGATAAAAATAAAACTTTCTATACTGATGTATGGGATTTTTCTAAGCCAAAATATTATGCATTAGATATGTTTCCATATCCTTCTGGGCAAGGCTTACATGTTGGTCATCCTGAAGGATATACAGCAACAGATATAATGTCTAGGATGAAAAGGATGCAAGGATATAACGTGTTACATCCTATGGGATGGGATGCTTTTGGACTTCCTGCAGAACAATATGCTATAAAAACAGGTAATCATCCAGCTGGCTTTACACTAAAAAATATCGAAACATTTAAAAAGCAATTAAAAATGTTAGGGCTTTCTTTTGATTGGGATAAAGAGCTTTCAACTTGTGACCCTTCTTTTTATAAATGGACTCAATGGATTTTCAAGCAATTATTTGAAGATGGTTTAGCAAAATTAATTGAAATGCCAGTAAATTGGTGTGAGGAATTAGGATGTGTGCTTTCTAATGATGAAGTAATTGATGGTAAAAGTGAAAGAGGTGGATTCCCTGTTGTTCGTAAAAATATGAAGCAATGGGTATTAGATATACCTGCATATGCAGATAGTTTACTAGATGGTTTAAATGATATTGATTGGCCTGATTCAACAAAAGAAATTCAAAGAAATTGGATTGGTCGTTCTGAAGGTGCAGAAGTAATATTTAAAATTGATGGTTTCTCTAATTTAGATTTTACAGTCTTTACAACAAGACCTGATACACTATTTGGTGCTACATACTGTGTATTCGCACCTGAGCATCCACTAGTTCAGAAAATTAAATCTAAAGAACAATCAAAGGCAGTTGAAGATTATATAACTTTAAGTGCTTCAAAATCAGATTTGGAAAGAACAGAATTAAATAAAGAAAAAACAGGTGTATTTACAGGTGCTTATGCCATAAATCCTGTAAATGATAAAAAAATACCTATTTGGATTTCTGATTATGTTTTAGCAAGTTATGGAACTGGTGCTATTATGGCTGTTCCTGCACATGATGAAAGAGATTATGAATTTGCTAAGAAATTTGGCTTAGAGATTATTCCTGTTTTAGAAGGTGGAGATATTTCAAAAGAAGCTTTTACTGAAGATGGTATTCATATAAATTCTGAATTTTTAAATGGCCTAAATAAACAAGAGGCAATGTCTAAAATTATTAATTATCTTGAAGAAAAAGGAATTGGCAAAAAAAAGGTTAATTACAAATTGCGTGAGTGGATTTTTGCAAGACAACGTTATTGGGGTGAGCCAATACCAATTGTATTTGTTGATAATGAAATGAAATCTTTGCCAGATAGTGAATTACCTTTAATTTTGCCTGAGCTTGCTGACTACAGTCCTTCTAAGACTGGGGCATCTCCATTGGATAATGCAACTGACTGGTTAAATACAAGTTTTGATGGAAAACCTGCAAAAAGAGAAACAAGTACAATGCCTGGATCTGCTGGTTCAAGTTGGTATTTTTTGAGATATATAGATCCACACAATGATAATGAATTGGCAAATTATGAATTACTTAAACATTGGCTACCTGTTGATTTATACGTAGGTGGTTCTGAGCATGCTGTTGGTCATTTACTATATTCTCGTTTTTGGAATCAATATTTGTATAATAAAAATCTTGTACCTGTAAAAGAACCTTTCTCTGTTCTTAGACATCAAGGTATGATTTTAGGTTCAAATGGTGAGAAAATGAGTAAATCAAAAGGAAATGTAATCAATCCAGATGATATGGTAAAACAATATGGTGCTGATAGCTTAAGAGTTTATGAAATGTTTATGGGACCTATTGAAAGTAGTAAGCCTTGGGACCCAAATGGAATTGATGGTTCTCGTAAATTCTTAGACCGTGTTTGGAGATTATATACTGAGTCTGACAAAATTCAAAATAGAGAAAATCCAAATTTGGAAAAAGCTTATCACTATACAGTAAAAAAGGTAACTAATGATTATGAAACTATGAATTTCAATACTGCAATATCACAAATGATGATTTTTATAAACACAGTACAAAAAGAAGATGTTTTCCCATATGAATATGCAGAAGGATTTTTAAAATTATTAAATCCAGTTGCTCCACATATCACAGAAGAATTATGGTCTAGATTAGGTCATGAAAATACAATTTCTTATGAAGCTTGGCCTACATATGATGAAGCAAAAACAGTTTCTTGTGAAATTACACTTCCTATTCAATTCAATGGAAAATTAAAAGCTACAATAACAATTGAAAAAGACTTAGAAGAAGCTAGTGTAAAGGATTTAGTTCATAAAGCAATTGATAATAAACTAGAAGGTAAAACTGTAGTAAAAGAAATATATGTAAAAAATAAGATTTATAATATCGTTGTTAAATAATATCTAGAGTGTCTTAAATAAGACACTCTTTTTCATGTAACAGAATTGTCATAAACTTTTAATACATTTGAAATACTTTTTTGTATGTTTTATTGTATAATATGGTTAGTATATTGTACAAAGGAGAATTCTTATGAGTATTGAGTCAGAATTGAGAAAAGACGGAATTGAAGTTGTTAGTCAATTAGATACATTGATGGTTAATAATCTTGCTAAAAATATTGCTGCAAGGCTTTGTTCTGCATTTCCTGATTTTGGCTTAGATGAAAAAGAATTGTTTATAAAATTATCTCGCCTAAATATGTATATAGCTAAAATGCCTGAAGGTATGGCAGAAGCAAATTATTTTTATAAAAATAATTCTATATATTTTAATGAACATATTCCTCAAGAAGATATAGAAGAATTTGCAATTCATGAATGTATTCATCATTTACAAGAGGTTAAAGATAAAAAGAATTATTTAATTCGTATGGGTCTTTGTGATTATACCGAATTTAGAACATATGGATTGGCTTTAAATGAAGCAGCAGTACAGTTAATGGCGTCAAAAGTTATTGGTATTAAAAAAGATTTTGTAAAATATTATGGCCTTAGTTTTGAAACAACAAGTCCTTCATATTATCCTTTAGAATGTTGTTTAGTAAATCAATTAGCTTTTTTAGCTGGTGAAGATGTTTTATTTGAAAGCACATTAAATAGTAATGATAGATTTAAAGAAAGAATAATACAAATTACTTCATTAAAAACTTTTATTGCTATTGAAAATGCAATTGACTATATCTTGCAACTTGAAGAAGAAGTAATTACATTAAATAATAAAATTTTGGAAATCGATGATAGAAATAAAAAAGTTGATAATCTAGTGCAAAAAATTGGTGAATTAAAAAATGATATAAAAGTCACATTTTTACGTACACAAAATTTAATTGTTTCTAGTTGTTTCAACTATATGTTTAATAAAATTTCAAATTTGGAAGAATTAGAAGCTTATCGTAGAAAATTATATAGTTTTAGAGATTTTACTGCTAGTGCTGATGGTTATACATTTTTTAATGATTATTATATGGAAAAAATGAGTGAATTAGAGCATAAATATAATGTATTAGAAAATGGTGGAATTGAAACTGCTCTAGCTACCGAAACTGAAGAACAAAGTAAAATAAAACTATTTTTCAGAAGTCTAAAAAAACTAGTTTTAGGAGTACTTGGAATTGGAGAAGAAACTTAAAAAAGTTGTTAGTTTAAATACTAACGACTTTTTTTGATAAATTTTCAATTATATTTTTTGCCGCTTCTCTTCCTGACTTTGAAGCCCAAGCAACAGTTTCCTTCATCCCTGCTAAATCTCCTCCAGCATATACTTTTTCATCTGATGTTTGGTAATTTTCATTAACTATGATATTTCCCCATTTGTTATGTTCTAGTGGAAGATCTAAAGCTTCTTCAGAAACAGTTCCACCAAGTGCCATTACAATATAGTCAATATCAATTTCATAATTACTGTTTTCTATATTTACTGGTACTTTTCTTGTTTCTCCTTCTTTTTGAACTAATTCTGTTTTTATTAATTCTACCTTTTCTACTTTTTTATCTCCTATAATTTTAACTATATTATTTTGGAAAAGAAATTCAATTCCTTCTTTTTTTGCATCTTCTATTTCTTTTCCTTCTGCTGGCATTTGTTCTTCTGCTCTTCTATAAATAACAAAAACTTTTCTTGCACCTTTTCTTTTAATAGTTCTTGCACAGTCCATTGCTACATTTCCACCACCAACAACTCCTACAATTTTTCCAGTATATTCTGGATGTTGGTTTTCTTCTAATAATTCATTTCCACCATATACGCCTTCTAATTCTTCTCCTTGAACACCCATTTTTGAAGATTTATTAGCACCTATTGTTAAAAATACAGCATCATATTTTTCTTTTAATTCATCTAACTGTATATTCCTTCCAAGAGTTTTTCCATATTCTACGTTGATTCCTAAGTCTAATATATTTTGAATAGCTTTTTTTACAATGTCTTTTGGTAGCCTAAAGTCTGGAATTCCATGTACTAGTATTCCTCCCAAATATGTATATTTCTCATAAATAGTTACTTGTACACCTTTTTTAGCTAAAAATGCTGCACATGTTAATCCTGCTGGTCCTCCACCAATTATCGCTACTTTTTTGTCTTTTAGTTCTTCTGTTTGATCAAAAACTTCTTTTAAAGTTATCCCTTTTTCCATTGCTTTATCAAATATATATGCTTCTATTTCTCCTATACTAACAGGTTCTCCTTTAATTCCTCTTATGCAACTTCCTTGACATTGCTTTTGGTGTGGACATATTCTACCACAAATACCTGGCAATACACTAGTTTTAGAAACAATTCTATAAGCTTCTTTTATATCATTAGACTTTACAGCCTGAATAAAACTTGGTATATCATTTCCTAAGGGACAACCTTTGTTAGAGCAAGGTTTTACCTTGCAATTAAGGCAGTAATTCACTTTTTCTTCCATTTTTAAATCCTTTCTAATTCTTCTTGAACACTCATTAAGTCTTTAATAAAATCTATTTTTTTGCTTTCATCACGTAATAATGCTGCTGGATGCCAAGTTGGCATATATTTTATATCTTTCCTTTCCACCCATTTTCCTCTTGCTGATGTTATTCCATATTCTTTGCCTAATATATTTTTTAGTGCAACACTTCCTAGTAATACTATGATTTTTGGTTTTACTAACATTACTTGATTTCTTAAATAATCCATACAAGCATTTGCTTCATCATCTTCTGGGTTTCTGTTTCCTGGTGGTCTGCATTTTACAATATTTGCTATATATACTTCTTCTCTTTTTATTCCTACCATTTCAAATGCTAAATTCATAAGCTTTCCTGCTCTACCAACAAAAGGTTCTCCTTGACTATCTTCATCTGCACCTGGTCCTTCTCCAATAAACATCAATTTTGCATTTTTATTCCCTGTTCCAAAGACGATGTTTTGTCTCATTTTATATAATTTACATTTTTGGCAGTCTTTAATTGATTCTTCTAATTCTTCCCATGTTTGGTACATTTTTAGTCTCCTTTTTTCACTATAATAGCTGTTTCTAATCCAAATCCTTCTTTTTCTACTCTGTAAGAGTGTAAAATATTTGCATCACATACTGTACAAATTTTAGTATCTATAATATTTTCTGGTTTTAGTCCTTGTCTTTGTAGTAATATTCTGTTTAATAGTATTGTATCAATATTCCATTTTCCTTGTATACCTTGTTTTTCTTCAATAATGTTATATGAATCTACAATTTCTTTAAATTCTTCTTCAAACATATCTTTTACATCTTTTTGAACTTCAAAATGGCATTTTCTGATACTTGGGCACATACAACATATTAGGTTTTGAGGATTTACTCCATAATCTTGTTTCATTTTTTGCACTGCTTTTACTCCAATTTGTTGATATGTGCCTTTCCATCCTGAATGAATATTTGCTATTGTTTTTGTAATTGGATCAAAAAATATCATTAAAATACAATCTGCACTTGTAGTAGCTAAAATTAAATTTTTTTCTTTAGTTATCAATCCATCTGTATTAGAATATATATCTAAATATATATCTGGTTTTCCTTTGTTTATTTTTCCTTCTACATTTTGTATTTTGTCTTTATGCATTTGATTTGGTTTTATTATATTGTTTTTATCTAGTTTTAGACTTTTACAAAGCTTTTCATAATCTTCCATTGCTTTTTCATAATTTGATTTTTTTATAGTTCTAAAGTCTACTTGTTTTCCTAAGGAAAAAGCATGTGTAATTACATCTTTGTATTCTAGTAATTTCCTAAATTGTAGATATTCTGTATCTGCTGTTTTTACATGTATAACAGCTTCATTTGATAAATCCATTGTGCCTCCTATTTCATTTTTTGAATTATTTCATCTTTTGATAAATTATCAATGTATTGATATTGGTTTGTATTATTTCTTGCGTCAAATCCACATATACAATGATATTCACAATATTTACATGGAGTCTTTCCTTTATGGTTATATGGTTTTAAGTCAATCTTTCCCTGTAATATTTCTTTTCCTATTTGCTTAATTACTTTGCCTATATATTTTTGTAAAATTTCAAATTCTTCTTTATTTATTCCATTTGTGTCTCTTTTGTTAATTGCTTCACTTTTGGTTATTCCTGCTGGAATAATTTTTGATGTACCTACATCTAAGTTTTTGTCTTGCATCCTAATTACTTTAACATCAGCTAAAATAAGTCCCTTCATTTTAAAGCTTTTTCTTATTTCGTTTTCTATTTCTTCTTCTGTTATTTTCTTTTTGGCTGGTATAATTTGCTCTAATAGTCCAAAATATAGAATTCCTGCTGGTAATAAGTCCTCTTCTTGACAAATAGCATCTAAATAAGTTAATAATTGGATTTGTAATCCTGCATAAACTTCATTTAAGTCTACGTTTTTTGCTGATGATTTATAATCTATAATTCTTAAGTAATTTCCTTCTGGTGTTTTTGCAACATCTACTCTATCTATTTTTCCCGTAATTTCTATTTTTTTGCCATCTTCTAAGTCTAATAATATTGGACTATATTTTTTACCTTTCCCGAATTCAATTTCAGTCCCTTCAATAGAAAAATCACTATATACTAATCCTTCTATAATATATTTTAAAGCTTTTGTAATTAGTCTTTCTAATCTATTCACTAAAATTTTGTATTTTACAGTCATTGTGAATTTATATTTTTCATAGTTTAGTTTTGTTTCAATTATATCTTTTACTACTTTTGAGATATTTTCCTCTTCTTCTAGTAAACTTGGTAATGTGTAATTTTGCTCTTTAATTTGCTCAAAAAATATATCTATTACTTCATGCATAAATGAGCCTGTATCAAAGCTTTGTATTTTTAGTTCTTCTTTTTCTTTTAATTTTAGTCCATATTGTAGAAAATATGAAAATGGGCAACTTTTATATTTTTCTAAACGTGAAATACTTGTTTTTAAAGTATTTCCATAAAGCTTTTGAATTGTTTCTTTTTTTATGTCTTTAGGTAAATTAGTATAACTAATAGCTTGTATATCGCTTTCTAATTTGTT
>CANRML010000047.1 GCA_947631725.1 uncultured Clostridia bacterium | reverse complement strand
ATAAAATTTAGAATTTAACAAATTATTTAAAAACTTTTTAATTTCATTTAATACTCTTAATCCACTCATTTATCTTATACTTGTCCGATGTATCAATCAAATATTGCAATCCCCTGGATATGAGAAAGTCGCTGTTTTATATCTTCCTACAATAGCACCAACAATAATAACTGAAGAACGCATTTTATGCATTAACATATCTGGTATTTCATATTTATTAATATTAGTTGTATCTATAATAATTTTGTTTTTCTTTTTTTGTACTGTTCCTCCCAGTATTTTAATAATTTCATACATCATCTGAGTATCTTGTATATTTGGTACATTATATAACGTAATTTTTCCTTTTGCTAATATTGTTGCTGCAATAATTGGCAAAGCTGCATTTTTTGAACCTGAAATTTTAACAGTTCCTTCTAATTTATTCCCTCCTTTTATTATGTAGCTTGACATCACTTTTCCTCCTTCTTATGTTTTTTCTATATATTATGTTTTCTTTACGTAAAAAGTGAGCATCTTGATTGTTTAATATTTGAAGGAGTAACTTTCTTTGAATTTACTCTATATTCAATATTCATAATCATATTAAGGTATAAATTTTACTGGTTTATCATATTTTTCAATGTCGGTTTTTCTAACTTTACTTTTTTCTTTTAATTTTCCGTTTTTTAAAATATTTTAACAGCAGATATTGACATTTGTAAATTGTTTTTGTACAATAATAGTGAACTACTGAAAGCACAAATGTGCCGTAGGTAGTGTTTTTATTTTGGATAAATTACTAATCCATATCCATTTGATTTATTTGCATTTAAGTTCAGAGTATTTGATTTTTTTAATGTAGCCATTACACTTCCAATAAATTTTTTATCAATTAGGTTTCCTACTCTATTAGGTAAATCATTTTTCTTTACACAACATTTATAATATAAATGAATAAAATATGAAATAAAATCACATATTTGTATAAAATATGATTCTTTAGAGTCTTTTTCTAATATATCCTCTATTAACCCTGATATTGGTTGATTTTTTAATGTGTGTGAATACTTTGATTGTATTGGATTATATGCTCTTATTGCTCTTGCCGTTTTTCTCATAGGAGCTATCCTTCCTTTATCTGTAATTATCAGATAATTCCAACTTCCGTTACTGTCATTGTCAATTCTTTGTATATTATATTTTAGTGCATTTTCTAAAATTGCATAATCTTGTTTTTTTATTTTATTTTTATCAATAATTACATTTATACAATTTAACTCTAAGTCTGCAATTGCTAATGTAAATGCTTTTAATATTTCTATTTTTTCTTCATTACTCCATCTATATTTACGATAAGGATCTTTATCAGTTAAAAAATGCTTGGTATGCATTTCTTCTTTAACATGAAATCCATATTTATCTTTTAGTTCTTTTCTTAAAAACTTTATATGATTATAATTCTTTTGCCAGTTTTCTGACTTCATATATATGCTTGTTAAAATAAAAGTTTCACTAGAAGTTTTTATTAATCCATCATCACCTGTTTCATCAAAATATACTAAGTTTGTTTCCATATTTTTCACTTCCTCTTGTTCAAATTATTTTAGTATTATTTATACAATATTTCTAAATATTTTAATACTTTTTGTAAGAATTCGTTCTTGCCTTAAAAAAAGAGAGATTATGATTATAATCCCCCATTAATATGTTTTTATATTCTTGTAATTTCAAATTCATTTCCATCCATCTAATTTTTGTTTACAAATTTCTATAGCTTTTCTTCTACTACTGATTTGATTTTTTTCTTTTGCTGAAAGTTCTGCTAAAGTTTTACCATTTTCTAATTCAAAAATTTCGTCAAATCCAAATCCATTGTTTCCTCTTGGTCTTGTTGCAATATACCCTTCTAAAGTTCCTATTCCGCAAATTGCATTATCTCCTTTTGCTATGCTAACAGCTGCTATAAATGTAACTTTTCGTTTTGGTTTTGGTACACCTTCCATCTTTTTTAATATTTCTTGATTTCTTTCTTCTTCTGTTCCTTTATACCATCTTTTTGTTTTAACTCCTGGAAATCCTTCTAAATATTCAATTTCAATTCCTGAATCATCTGCAATACACATTTTACCATTTAGCTTTTTTGAAGTTTCTTTAGCTTTTTTTATTGCATTTTGTTCAAAAGTTTCCCCATCTTCTTCTACTTCTATATCAATACCTAATTCCCCTAAAGATGTTATTTTATATCCTTCTAAGATTTCTTTTACTTCTTTTATTTTTCCCATATTATTAGATGCAATTATTATTTCTAGCATACAATCATACAATCCCTTCCTGCTCCTGTACCAATAAATTTAATTGGTGTTTTAACAATTTCTTCAATTCTATTCAAATATTTTTTTGCATTTTCAGGTAAATCTTCTCTTCTTTTTATATTGCTAATATCTCCAAAGTTCCCTTCAAACTCTTCATAAATCGGCTCACATTTCGCCATTTCATAAATATCTGTTGAATATTGCATTGTAACTTTTCCATCTTTTTTATATCCAACACATAATTTAATTTTATCTAATTTTCCTATTGTATCAACATGATTAATTGCTAATCCAGTCAATCCATTTAGCATTACTGCATACTTTAAAGCAACTAAGTCTAGCCATCCACATCTACGTGGTCTTTTTGTAGTTGTTCCATATTCATGACCTAATTCCCTAATTTCGTCACCTATCTCATTGTCTTGTTCTGTTATATATGGTCCTTCTCCTACCTTTGAAGAATATGCTTTTAATACTCCATATACTTCTCCAATATATCTTGCTCCAATTCCTGTTCCAGTACAAACTCCTCCTATTGTAGGGTTTGAAGAAGTAACAAATGGATAACTTCCAAAGTCAATATCTAATAATGTTGCTTGTGCACCTTCACACAATATTTTTTTATCTTGTTCAATTGCTTCATGTAATATTGCAACAGTATCAACAACATATTCTTTTAACATATCTGCATAAGAATTATATTCTGCTATAAATGAATCTGCATCTATTAGTTCATGTCCATATGTTTTAAAAATATTGTTTTTAACTTCTATATTTTTTCTAACTTGTTCTTCATATCTTTTATTTACGAAATCTCCCATCCTAATTCCGCATCTTTCATATTTGTCACAATAAGCAGGTCCTATTCCTCTGCATGTTGTCCCTATTTTTCCATTTTCTCTCAATTCTTCTTGTAATTTATCCATTTCTACATGATATGAAAAAATGACATGTGCTTTATCACTAATACGTAAGTTTTTAACGTCATAACCATTTTCTTTTAAATTTTTTATTTCTTCCAATAGTACTTTTGGATCTACAACTACTCCATTTCCTATAACTGCAGTTGTATTTTTATTTAGGATACCTGAAGGAATTAAATGAAATGCAAATTTTTTTCCATCTATTTCAATTGAATGTCCTGCATTATTTCCTCCTGAACATCTTACGGCAAAATCTGCTTTTTGTGATAAGTAATCAATAATTTTTCCCTTTCCTTCATCTCCATAAAAACTTCCTAAAACAACATCAGCTTTCATATGCATCTCTCCTTACTACAAATATTTCTATATTTTGCAACTGTATTATATTAACATATCTATTATTTGTCAATATTTATTTGTTTTGGTATTATTACATTTCTCATTTGAATTTGTGGTCTTATTAAATATTTTTCAATTTTTTTTAGCATACTAATTTCTTCTTTAAAAAATATGGTATTCCATATTCTTTGCATTTTAGAAAATACAGTATCTTTCCTAATAATTAGACCTGTTTCTACTTTTTTATTAACTTGCATTGAAGAAATCATATACACCACCTTCTTTAATCATTTTTATTATATCAACTTGATTTTATTTATTCAATAGTTTTACTTGCATTTTGCTTAAAAATGCTGTATAATCTGTACATATGTAAGGAGGTCATTATGGACAAGTTGTTTATAAAAAATGTATATCAAAATTTTAAGCAATATGAAAATAAAGAAATTACTTTAGATGCTTGGGTTAAAACAGTTAGAGCTTCTAAGAATTTTGGATTTGTTGAAATAAATGATGGTACTTATTTTAAAAACATCCAAATTGTTTTTAATGAAGATTTAGCAAATTTCAATGAGGTTTCAAAATTAACAATTAGTTCCTCTATTGAGGTTACAGGAAAAGTTGTTATAACAGAAAATGCAAAACAGCCTTTTGAAATTCATGCAAATAAAATTACAATTTTTAATGTAAGTGATAATCAATATCCACTTCAAAAAAAGCGCCATACATTTGAATATTTGCGTACAATTGCACATATTCGTCCAAGAGCAAATACATTTAATGCAGTTTTTCGTGTTAGAAGTGTTTTAGCATATGCTATTCACAAATATTTTCAAGAAAAAGGATTTGTATATGTTCATACACCTATCTTAACTTCTAGTGATGCCGAAGGTGCTGGAGAAATGTTTAATGTGAGTTCTTTTGACTTAGCAAATGTTCCAAAAGCAGATAACAATTTAGTAGATTTTTCAAAAGATTTCTTTGGAAAACCTGCACATTTAACTGTTAGTGGTCAATTAAATGCTGAAACTTATGCAATGGCATTTCGCAATGTATATACCTTTGGTCCTACTTTCCGTGCAGAGGATTCTAATACTGTAAAACATGCCGCTGAATTTTGGATGGTAGAACCTGAAATATGTTTTGCTGATTTAAATGATGATATGGATATGGCTGAAGATATGATAAAATATATTTTTTCATATGTGCTAGAACAATGTCCTGAAGAAATGGCTTTTTTCAATGATTTTATTGATAAAGGATTATTAGATAGATTAAATAATGTAATAAATTCTGATTTTGGCAGAATTACTTATACAGATGCTATTAAAGAATTAGAAAAAGCAAATGATAAATTTGAATATAAAGTTTCTTGGGGAGTTGATTTACAAACAGAACATGAAAGATATCTATGTGAACAAGTATTTAAAAAACCTGTATTTGTCACAGATTATCCTAAAGATATTAAAGCATTTTATATGAAACAAAATCCAGATGGTAAAACAGTGGCTGCTGCAGATTTATTAGCTCCTGGAATTGGTGAAATAATCGGTGGTAGTCAAAGAGAAGAAAATTATGATAAGCTTATAACTCGTATGAAGGAACTTAATATGCCAATTTCTGAATATGACTGGTATTTAGATTTAAGAAAATATGGAAGTTGTGATCATGCAGGATTTGGACTAGGATTTGAAAGAGCAATTATGTACTTAACTGGTATGCAAAATATTCGTGATGTAATTCCTTTCCCTAGAACTCCAAAAAATTGTGATTTCTAAAAAAGTAGCTAGAGTATGTACTCTAGCTACTTTTTTAACTATTTGTTTCATTTTCTACTTGTTGTACAGTATTTTCTTGTGGAATAGTTTCAGTTTCAAAACCTCTACACCAGTATCCTATTAAAAATCCTATAACAAATGTTATTAAAATTGTTAATATAATCGTTACCTTCTGTTCTGTTTTGTATAATGATTTATCATAATATTTCATATCCATACCTTCCACCATTCCTTTCTTTATTTTATTTTTTCTATTAATTCTTGTATTCCTAAAAATTCCTTTTCCCCTGTCTTTATATCTTCTAGTTCTAGCATTTCTCCTTCTTGTTTATCTCCTATTACAATTAAATATGGAGTTCCTAATATCTTGCAGTCCTTCATTTTAGCTCCTATTGTAACTGTTTCTCTATCATCTAAAATAGCTCCTATGTTTTCCTTTTGTAATAATTCATATAATTTATTAGCAAGTTCAACTTTTTGTGGATTTTCCATTTTAGGTACAATTTGTACTTTATAAGGTGCAACTGATTTTGGTAATACAAATCCACAAGGACCCCATTTAGAATCATTTATAACACTCTGCTCATATAAGGCTGCTACTGTTCTACTAACACCTATTCCATAACATCCCATATAGTATAAAGCTTCTTCTCCTTTTGCATTTATGTATTTTCCTTTCATAATTTCTGAATAACGTGTTCCAAGTTGGAAAATATGTGCTAATTCCATTGTACGAATTTCTTTGAAATTTGAAATATCTTCTATTCCATATTCTTCTTTTAGATATTCTTTATAGTCTTCTCTTTCTAATATTTCTGTATTTAAGCCTATTTTATTTTTTTCATCATAAAGAATTTTATCTTCTCCTTGTTCAGATATTAGCATAAATTCTTCTGATTTCTTTCCTCCCATTGCACCATTATCTGCTACAATTGGAATAACATCTAAGCCTATTTTTTCAAAAATTTCTATAAATGCATTTCTTACATTTTCATATGATTTTGCCATTGCTTCTTCGTCAATATCAAAGCTATATGCATCTAACATTGGAAAAGCTTTTCCTCTTAATAAATATCCTCTTGTTCTAATTTCATTTCTGTATTTTTCTCCAATTTGATAAAATGTAACTGGTAAATTTTTATATGATTTTAATTTCTCTCTTGCAAATTCTAGCATAGCTTCTTCACCAGTTGGTGCTAGGCAAAATGTTCCTTTATTTGATTCTGTAATTAGCATTGTTCCATCATTTACATAGTGATCATATCTTCCTGAATTTTTCCAAATAGTATCTGGTTGTAATGTTGGTAATAATACTTCTATACATCCATATTTATTTAATGTATCAACAATAATCTTTTCAATATTTCTTCTTACTAAAAGTGGGACTGTGTTATATCCAAATAGTCCGGCTCCATATTGAACTAGTTGTCCTGTTTGTAGTAAAATACTTTGTCCTGGGTACATAGTGTCAATATTACTTAACTTCGTTGTCCCCATCCCTGTTTGTGATAGTCTCATTTTTATCATTCTCCTCTATTAAATCTTCTATGACAATTTGTTTATTTGAATCTAGTTTATATTTTGGTAATTCTGGCAAATCCTTTAAAGTTTCATATCCAAACATTTTCAAAAACTCGCTATTTGTTTTATATGTCATAGGTTTTCCTGGTAAATCTGATTTTCCAGCTTCTTCAATTAAATTATATTCCATCAATTTATATATACACGCATCTGCACTAACTCCTCTAATTGCCTCTATTTCTGCTCTTGTAATTCTTGGATTATATGCAATAATTGCTAAAGTTTCAAGTGCTGCATTAGACAAATTCGGCTTTGCTCTTTTGTCAATAATAGGGTATATATATTCATAATATTCTTTTTTACTTGATAATTGATAGCTATTCTCTAGTTTTATAATTTCAATGCCACTTTGCGGGTTTTCACTTTTTTCTTTTTGCATTTCTTGCAATAGTAGTTCTACTTCTTCTTTTGGTAATTCTAATGCCATCATTAACTGCTCAATACTTACTTCTTTTCCTACTGCAAATAATATAGCTTCTATTATTGCCTTTTGGTTGTCCATAATTTTCCCCTTCCTTTATCTCTTTTACATATTTTACTATATATTTTTGCTTTTTACAATGTTTTTTTAGAATTTTATTGCCAATTTTTTTCTTTTGTGATAGGATTTAGCAAAAGGAGGTATTCTTATGGATGAAGATAAAAAGAAATTAGAAATTGTTTCTGGTGATGGTAAAAATTTAGATATCTCTCCTGTTTACGGACATTTGAATACTGTTAAACCAAAATGTGATAACAAGCCTAAAAATATTGTTATCCCAAAAACTAAAGACAAAAAAGATAAAGACAAAAAGGATGAAGAAAATGAAGAAAAAGGAGGCAATGCATAATGAGTAATTTAATCGAAATTAGATGGCATGGTAGAGGTGGCCAGGGGGCAAAAACAGCTTCTTTGTTATTAGCAGATGCTGCATTTAATACGGGAAAATATATTCAAGGCTTTCCTGAATATGGTCCTGAAAGGATGGGAGCTCCTATTACTGCTTATAACAGAATTAGTGATGACCCTATTACTATACATAGTAATATTTATGAGCCAGACTATGTAGTTGTTGTTGATGATACTCTTTTAGAATCTGTACCTGTTACATCTGGTCTAAAAGATACTGGTGCTATTGTAATCAATACAACAAAACCAGCCGATTACTTAAAAAAAGTTTTAAATGGCTATTCTGGTGATATTTATACTATTGATGCAAGAAAAGTTTCAATGGAAACATTAGGAAAATATTTTCCTAATACCCCTATGCTTGCAGCAATTGTAAAAGTTAGCCACATTATGGATGATGATGCATTTTTAAAAGATATGGAAGGTTCTTTCAAGCATAAATTTGCAAAAAAACCTGAAGTTATCGAAGGAAATATGAAGGCTATTGAAATGGCACTAAAAGAAGTAAAAAAAGTAGATTAAAACTTATATATGAAAGGAGTTTTATTATGTCAGAAATTACTAATAAAACACCTATGGAAGAAATGACTATAGGTGGAAATATTTATACAGCTGGTAATGCAAAAGATTTCAAGACTGGTGATTGGAGAAGCTTAAGACCTGTTTTTCATCCAGATAAATGCAAACAATGTGGATTATGCTTCCCTGTTTGTCCAGAAAATGCTATACCAGTAAAAAAAGAAGATTTAAATAGAACAGATTTCAATTTTGACTATTGTAAAGGATGTGGTGTATGTTCTAAAGTATGCCCATTTGGTGCAATTACAATGGAGGAAGAAGGTGTTAATGTATGAGTATTAGAGAAAGATTAAGTGGTAATGAAGCTGCTGCTACTGCAATGAAACAAATTAATCCTGATGTTGTTGCTGCTTTTCCTATTACACCTTCAACAGAAATACCTCAATATTTCTCTAC